>NZ_JBFTMK010000119.1:0-13722 GCF_056396965.1 Pseudomonas sp. 05N434 | reverse complement strand
GCTTCAGCCCTTGCTTGGCCAAAGTCTCGGCAATCGCATCGCCTTTGTAGGCACCAATTGTGTACTTACGCGCCTCATCCAGCGATTCCAGGGTGATCTTGCTATCAGCCTTGGCCAGCATGATCCAGTCGTCCGGGCCTATAGGGCCGACCCACTTGAAGAGATTCTCGCGGTCCGGCAGCCGCGCCATTACGAACACGCCATAACCGGGCTTTTCCAGAGCGAGTTTGTAGATTCGCTCCCAAGGGAAACGCAGCGTCAGGCTGTAGGGGATGTCCGCGCGCTTGAACATCTCGCGGACGATGTCCACGGCGATGCCATTGATGTTCTCGTCCTGGGCGAAGTTCTTGCCGTTCTTCGCCATGTTGTACGGGGGGAAGTTTTCCGTCAGCAATACCAGGCCGGTGTCGGGACCTTCTTCGGCGCGAGCCCCGTTGATGAGCAACAGAGAAGCGCTGGCGAGGACAAGAAGAAGACGTTTAAGCATGTCGGGCTACCGAAATCCATGGCGTGCCCAAGAGTGCCTTGAGCCCGCCATGCTGTCTACTGGCCTTTTGATAACGGCCTTATATGCATCATTAAAATAATGGGTATCACAGTCACTGTGGTAGATAGTTACCACCCTCCATCCAGCCTCACCTGATTAATTGCAAATACCCGGCCACAGGCCGTTTCTTCAATTAATCAGAGGCACCCTTCAATGAATTCGATCCCCATACTTCTTGCCAGTGCATTGTGCTCACTGTGTACACCCTGTTTTGCGAACAACAGCGATTATGGCGAAGGCCTGCAGAACCTGACCCCTTCCAAAACCCTTGAAAATACCGACGGCTCCCGCGACCACTGGCAAGGTATCGGGCGCCTGGAGATCAATGACGGGAGCTGTACCGCGGCCCTTCTGGATACACGCGATGAAATAGAGTTGCCGGAAACGCCCGCTTACGTACTTACTGCGGGACACTGCATTGAATTGACCAATGGCAACATCGTGACCGACAGCCCGGTCAGCGGCACCATCACATTCAATTATTTCACCGACACCTCCAAGTTCAAGGCCTATCCGCTGAAGACGACGATATGGCGGAGCATGCAAGGCGTTGATATGGCTATAGTTGAATTGGATGTCAGCCTTCAAAAGCTCATTGCGGATGGCATACAACCGTTGAAACTGGCGAGTGAGACACCAACGAATGGCACCGATGTCTTGATCGTGGGGGCGCCAACAGGTTTCGACCAAATCACATTGCGCATGGCGGCTTGTACTTTGCAGCCCACCCAGGACCTTGTTGAAGGTCCATGGGTGTGGCGGAACACCTTTATGACTCGCTGCAAGGACATTCGAGGCGGCAGCTCCGGAAGCCCCGTGCTGGATCGCTATTCAAACGAGATCGTAGGGGTAGTGGGAACAGGAAATTTCGAGGCGGATATTGTCCCATGCCGCGATCATGCGCCCTGCACGCGCGTTGGAAATGACTATGTGGCGGTACACGAAAATGTGTATGGCAACCCCACGGCGCTTCTCAACGGGTGTTTCTCACAAGGCCGTATCGCTCCAAATCCGCCATCGTCCTGCCAACTCTACCCGGCTTTTACCGTTGACGGTGGCGCAGCCGAGTTGGACAGATACAAGAGAGTTAAACAGCTCAATAATGGTTCCATAGTCATCCCGACCTGGAACTATCGATTTTCGATCAGCACTCCCTTCTACCGTCATAAAACCGTTTCCTCCGCAATGAAATGCGAGGAAGCCGAAAATTACAGCGATCCAATAAGTTCAACAGATGCACAAATCAATTCTGAGATAGGTACGAAACCAGGATTCTATTTTCTATGCATTTTAGGCCTGGAATCAGCTGAACAGCACGCCTCAAGAGGCCTCTTGAAAAACGCGTTGTCTTTACCCGTAGAGATATTGGATAACACACCAACCGCGCAGGCCAACTTGTCCATTGAAAGCGACGTGTTTGTAACACTGGCGAAAGCAGAAGAGCCGTATCGGACCTACTCCATCAAGTTTGGTCCTGTAGAAACAACGGACTGTCATCAACCCGAAAAATACATTGAAAACATGACAATGGACTTCTTTATTCCGAGCGAGAAACTTCCGGGAAAGCTTTGCGTCATTGCCTACGACAAATCGGGACAGGCGTCCGAACCGAGGATCGACTTACTGAGCCCGGTGACTGGAACTCATAAGGCTGCGTCATCCAACGCTCAAGTTGCCCCATAACATCGGCCCGGAGCGTTTTCTCCGGGCCGCGGRCCTTCATCGCATCACGATTCCGCGATGGGCCATGTAGGCCTTGGCTTCCTGAACGGTGTATTCGCCGAAGTGGAAAATACTCGCCGCCAATACCGCACTGGCGTGGCCTTCGAGAATACCGTCGGCCAAATGCTGCAGGTTGCCGACGCCACCTGAGGCGATCACCGGAATCCCCAGCGCATCACTGATAGCGCGGGTGACGCCCAGGTCGAAACCGTTTTTCATGCCGTCCTGGTCCATGCTGGTCAGCAGGATTTCGCCGGCACCGAGGCCTTCCATTTTCTTCGCCCACTCAACGGCGTCGAGGCCGGTTGGCTTGCGACCACCGTGGGTGAAGATTTCCCAGCGCGGGGGTTCGCCCGGGCCGGAAACTTTCTTGGCGTCGATCGCGACGACAATGCACTGCGAGCCGAAATGCTGCGCCGCTTCGCCGACGAATTCCGGGTTGAACACTGCAGCGGTGTTGATCGAGACCTTGTCCGCACCGGCGTTCAGCAGATTGCGAATGTCCTGCACGGTACGCACGCCGCCGCCCACGGTCAGCGGGATGAACACCTGGCTGGCCATGCGCTCGACGGTGTGCAGCGTGGTGTCGCGGCCGTCGACGCTGGCAGTGATGTCGAGAAAGGTAATCTCGTCGGCACCCTGCTCGTCGTAGCGACGGGCGATTTCCACCGGGTCGCCGGCGTCGCGAATGTTCTCGAACTTGACGCCCTTGACCACCCGGCCGTTATCCACGTCCAGGCAAGGGATGATGCGTTTGGCCAGCGCCATGGTGAGTCCTCAGCCTTTGTACGAATCGCAGAAAGCTTGCGCTTCAGCGACATCGAGGGTGCCTTCGTAGATCGCCCGGCCGGTGATGGCGCCGATGATGCCTGGTGCCTTGGCGTCGAGCAGCGACTTGATGTCACCCAGATTGTGGATACCGCCGGATGCAATGACCGGGATCTTCGTCGCCGCAGCCAGAGCAGCGGTGTAAGAGACGTTGCAGCCCTGSATCATGCCGTCTTTGGCGATGTCGGTATAAACGATCGCGGACACGCCGTCGGCTTCGAATTGCCTGGCCAGGTCGATGACCTGCACGGTGCTGATTTCAGCCCAGCCGTCGGTGGCGACAAAACCGTCTTTGGCATCCAGGCCGACAATCACCTTGCCCGGGAACGCGCGGCAGGCTTCGGCGACGAAGGCCGGATCTTTCACGGCCTTGGTGCCGATGATCACGTAGCTCACACCCGCTTTCACGTAGTGTTCGATGGTTTCCAGGGAACGGATACCGCCGCCGATCTGAATCGGCAGGTCTCTTTGAGGTGCGTCTGCACATCGAAAATCGCCCTGTTGTAATAGTGCGGAGCAATTTCGCGGGTAAACAGCTCAAGGATTTCAGCCGCTTCGAACGAACCCAGGTCCAGTTCGAAGCGGTCCTCCATGAAGCGCTTGATCTTGTGATTGGCCTCGCTCTCCTGCTCGGGAGTGAGGGTCAGGATCGGCGGCTTCTTCCTGGCAGCCATTTACCAGCGGCCATCCCACGCGGCGAAGTTCTGCAGCAATTGCAGGCCATGGGTGTGGCTCTTCTCCGGGTGGAACTGCACGGCGAAACGCGAGCCATCGGCCAGCGCGGCGGCGAAATCGACCCCGTAATGACCGCTACCGACCACCTGCCGCGCATTGCCGGCAGCGATGTAGTAGCTGTGCACGAAGTAGAAGCGCGCCAGGTCCGGAATGTTGTGCCAGAGCGGGTGAATCACCGTCTGCTTCACTTCGTTCCAGCCCATGTGCGGCACTTTCAAATGTTCGCCGTCTTCGTGCAGATCCTTGCCGAAGAACTTCACCTGGCCTGGAAACAGACCGATGCAGTCGACGCCATCGTTCTCTTCGCTGCTGTCGAGCAAGGCTTGCATGCCCACGCAAATGCCAAGGAACGGACGGTCCTGGCTGACTTCACGCACCAGCGAATCGAAGCCCAGGCGACGGATCTCCGCCATGCAATCGCGAATCGCGCCGACGCCGGGGAATACCACCCGGTCGGCTTCGCGAATCACGTCGGCATCGCTGGTGATCAAGACCTTGCCGGCGCCGACATGCTCGAGGGCCTTGGCCACCGAGTGCAGGTTGCCCATGCCGTAATCGATAACCGCGACCGTCTGCATTACAGAACGCCTTTGGTCGAAGGCATTTGCCCGGCCATGCGGTCATCCAGCTCCACGGCCATGCGCAGCGCGCGGCCGAAAGCCTTGAACACGGTCTCGATCTGGTGGTGGGTGTTGTGCCCACGCAGATTGTCGATGTGCAGGGTGACGTTGGCGTGGTTGACAAAGCCCTGGAAAAACTCCTGGAACAGGTCAACGTCGAAGCCGCCGACAGTAGCGCGGGTATACGGAACATGCATCTGCAGTCCAGGACGGCCGGAGAAGTCGATCACCACACGCGACAACGCTTCATCGAGCGGCACGTAGGCGTGGCCGTAGCGACGGATGCCTTTCTTGTCGCCGATGGCTTTGGTGAAGGCCTGACCCAGGGTGATACCGACGTCTTCCACTGTGTGGTGGTCGTCGATATGCAGGTCGCCCTTGCTGACAATATCCAGGTCGATCAGCCCATGACGGGCGATCTGGTCCAGCATGTGCTCAAGAAAAGGCACACCGATATCAAATCGGGCCTTTCCGGTGCCATCCAGGTTGATCGAGGCTTTGATCTGGGTTTCCAGAGTGTCGCGCTCGACAGACGCCATACGTTCGGCCATCACCAGCTCCGCAAAAAATCATTGGGGCGAAAAAGGCAGCCATTATAGGGTCGCGGGCGCTAAACAGAAACACGGGAGGTGATATCACTGACGGAGTGAACCCCGTGCTGTCGGGGATAGACATGTCCGTACAAGCATCTCAGGACCACTGATCGCTCACACGCAAGCGTGTGAGCGATCAGCTACAGGGGTGATGCGTCTACTTAGTGGAAGAGGACAGCCGTTTTCTGCARCGTCACCCAAACACCCCACGCCARCGGAATSCCYACCACCAGCCACGCAGCMACSGCCAATGGTTTGGTGCCCGCATCCGCTTTCCACTCCAGCACGGTGCTGGCGTCAGCACCCTTGTCGTGGCCCAGCGCCTGTTCGGCGGCCAGTTCGGCGTCGGTCATGAAGTACTTGTCCGCCACCGGACGCACCAGCAGGTTGCAGATGAAACCCAGCACCAGCAGGCCCGCGAGGATGTACAAGGTGATGTCGTACGCCGCGGCACGTTCAACACCGATGCTCAGCTGATATTCACGCAGGTAGTTCACCAACACCGGCCCCAACACACCCGCCGCCGCCCAGGCTGTCAGCAGACGACCGTGGATCGCGCCGACCATTTGCGTACCGAACAAGTCCGCCAGATAGGCAGGAACAGTCGCAAAACCACCGCCATACATCGACAGGATGATGCAGAACGCCGCCACGAACAGCGCAACACTGCCCAAGTGACCGAGGTTCGGGATCAGCGCGTACAGGGCGAAACCCAGGGCGAAGAACACAAAATAGGTGTTTTTGCGACCCAGGTAGTCCGAGAACGAAGCCCAGAAAAACCGGCCACCGATGTTGAACAGGCTCAACAGACCGGTGAAACCGGCAGCAATGGCGGCGATCGAGGCCAGTTGCGAAGCGTCCAGTTGACCGAACGTCAGGTCGTTGCCAAGCAATTTACCGGCGAACACTTCCTGCAACAGCGGCGAAGCCATGCCGAGGATGCCGATACCCGCCGACACGTTCAGGCACAGCACCAGCCATACCAGACGGAATTGCGGGGTTTTCCACGCCACATTCACATGCACATGACGGTGCGTGATCATCGCGTTCGAAGCTTTTTTCGCCGGAGCCGTCCAGCCTTCAGGCTTCCAGCCTGTTGGTGGAACGCGGTAGGACAGTGCGCCACCGATCATGAACACGAAGTAGATCGCGGCCATCACCAGGAAGCTCTGCCATACACCGACGCTGGTTGGCGAAGCAAAGTGGCCCATCAGGGCCGCAGCCAGTGGAGCGCCGACCATCGCGCCACCACCAAAACCCATGATCGCCATGCCGGTCGCCATGCCACGCTTGTCCGGGAACCACTTGATCAGGGTCGAGACCGGTGAGATGTAGCCCAGGCCCAGGCCGATACCGCCAATGACCCCGGAGCCGATCCACATCAGCCAAATCTGGTGGGTATAGACCCCCAGCGCCGAAATCAGCAGACCGCCACACCAGCACAGTGCCGATACAACGCCCGCCTTGCGAGGACCGGCGTGTTCGAGCCAGCCGCCCCAGATCGCTGCCGAGCAACCCAGGAAGATGAAGAACAGGGTGTAGATCCAGCCAAGCATCGAGATCGGCCAGTCGCATTGCGACGAAAAGACCTGAGCGATGAAGCTCATGTCCGGCGCGCAAGCCACGGCTTTGGTGACGCCCAGGGCCTTGGACAGTGGCAGCCAGAACACCGAAAAGCCGTAGGCCATGCCGATGCAGAGGTGGATGGCCAGAGCGGCCGGTGGTACAAGCCAACGGTTAAAACCGGGCTTGGCGATGATGCGTTCCTTGGACAGGAACGCGGGCCGGTCGGCAAAGCCGTCCGCCGTAATGCTCGTAGTCATGGTGTTTCCCCCAATTATTAGTAGGGTTCGCCAGCCGCTCCTCACCCCCAGCCTTTATGCACGCAGACATGACTGTTTTTAGGTGAAGCTTCATTTTGGTGCGACATCACGTCGCAGAAGGACGGACGAACGGGCAGAGGTTACCATTTGCACGTGACAGAAAAACCAAACTGATATCACGTTTTGTATGTCATCCGATCTCGTACCACTGGATGAACATTGTTTTCACGGGGAATGGCTCCGTTCAACTTCACAGGAATTTCCATGCCGATCATTGTCGAGCTGCTGAACCAGGTCACTTATCAAGATCAGCAAGATCTGCAGAAGATCTACCGCGATGCCCCGAGCTGGCTGTTTGCGCCGTTTACAGGGGATGCTGAGCTGATCGAAAGCTGCTTGCGGGACGGCTCGCTGGTCGCCGGACGCTTCAACGATCGGTTGCTGGGCGCAGCACGTCTGCAACGGCACCATGACACCTGGCATTTGTCCCATTTATGCGTACGAAAAATCACCCGCCGCCGTGGTGTTGCCGAGCGCCTGGTAAGCGAAGCGCAGAAAATGGCGGTGCAATCGGGCGCGACATTGCACCTGCTGGCGCCCGCCGGGCACCTAGAAGCCCAGGCGCTGGCGGCTAAGCTGAAAGTGCCGCTGGATGTGCTCCCGACATGATCGCTGACCGGGCGGCCACTTCGGGGCGCTATACTCCCCGGCTAAATTTCGAATTCGACTAATACAAGGACTCGCCCATGAAAGCGTTCGGCAAAATCCTGGGTCTGGTACTTCTCGGGCTGTTGCTGATCATTGTGGCGCTGGGCTTTGCCCTGACCCACCTCTTCGATCCCAACGACTATAAAGACGAGATTCGCCAGATTGCCCGCGACAAGGCCCACATCGAGCTGACGCTCAATGGCGATATCGGCTGGAGCCTGTTCCCCTGGCTGGGCCTGGAATTACACGAAGCCAGTGTGGCGACCCTGGCCAAGCCCACCGAGCCGTTTGCCGACCTGCAGATGCTCGGTCTGTCGGTCCGCGTGATTCCGCTGCTGCGCCGCGAAGTGCAGATGAGCGATGTGCGCGTCGAAGGCCTGAACCTGCGCCTGAACCGTGACAAGGACGGCCATGGCAACTGGGAAGACATCGGCAAGGTGCCGGCACCTGCGGCTGCGACGACCTCGACCACAACGCCCGCCACCACCGGCGAACCCGCACCAACGACCACCGCCCAGGCCGAAAAACCGGCTCAGCCGGTCCGCCTGGACATCGACAGCCTGACCGTCAACAACGCCCGCGTTGAGTACAGCGACGAAAAAACCGGCAAGCAGTTCAGCGCCGAAAGCATCCAGCTGAGTACTGGCCCGGTCCATGACTCGACCAACATCCCGGTCAAACTCACGGCGTTCCTGGGCACCAACCAACCAGTTCTGCGGGTGCGGACCGAGCTGGCTGGCGAGCTGCGCTTCGAGCGAGCGCTGCAACGCTACAAGTTCGAAGACATGAAACTCTCCGGCGAAGTCGCTGGCGATCCGCTGCAAGGCAAGACCATGACCTTCGCCGCTCAAGGTCAGTTGCTGCTGGACAAGGCCGCCAACGTCGCCGAATGGACTGGCATCAAGATCTCCGCCAACCAGTTGCGCGCCTTGGGTGAACTGAAAGCGAACGACCTCGACAAGACCCCGCAAATCAGCGGCGGCCTGTCGATTGCCCAATTCGACCTGGCAAAATTCGTCGACAGCATCGGCCAGAAACTCCCGGCGATGGCCGAAGGTAGCCTGAGCAAAGTTGAACTGGTCAGCCAGGTTGCCGGCACGCCGACCAGCCTGTCGCTCGATAACATCAACCTGAAACTTGACGACAGCAACTTCAGCGGCCGCATCGCCATCGAAGACTTCGCCAAGCAATCGCTGCGGGCAACCCTCAAGGCTGACACCTTCAACGTCGACCGTTACCTGCCGCCGAAATCCGCCGAAGCCAACAGCGCAACTCAGGTACGCAAGGCCGAAGTGGCCAGCACCGAGGCCGATGCCCTGGCCGGCCCTGGCAGCACACCGCTGCCGCCATCACCGACCAAAGGCCCGTGGAGCAGCGACCGCTTGTTCCCGGTGGAGCGCCTGAGCAAACTCGACGTGGACGCCGACCTGACCTTCGGCCAACTGACCCTCGACAAACTGCCGATCCAGAACGCGGTGCTCAAGGCCAACGGCCAGGGCGGCCTGCTGACCCTGGAGAACCTGCGCGGCGATCTGTACGACGGTAACTTCGAAGCCAAGGGCACCCTGGATGTTCGCCAGCAAGTGCCAGCGCTGAACATACAGACGCGCATCAACAACGTGCCGGTGGAGAAAATCCTCGAGGGCCAGGGGAAAAATCCACCGGTCAAAGGCCAGGTCACGCTCAACAGCACCCTGACCGGCAGTGGCAATAGCGAGAGCGCGCTGATCGACAGTCTCAACGGCAACGCCAGCTTCGTCATCAACAACGGCATGCTGCTCAATGCCAACCTTGAGCAACAACTGTGCAAAGGCATCGCCACCCTGAATCGCAAAACCCTCAGTGGCGAACCACGGGGCAAGGACACGCCCTTCGAGGAGCTCAAGGGCAACCTGACTTTGCGCAACGGCGTGGCCAATAACCCGGACCTGAAAGTGCGCGTCCCAGGCATGACCGTGAACGGTAACGGCGACATCGACCTGCGGGTGCTGGGCATGGATTACCGCCTGGGCATCATCGTCGAAGGCGACAAGAGCGACATGCCGGACCCGGCCTGTCAGGTCGGCGAGAAATACGTCGGCATCGAATGGCCGCTGCGCTGCCGTGGCCCGCTGGAGCTGGGCGCCAAGGCTTGCCGCCTCGACAGCGAACGCATGAGCCAGGTCGCCAGCAAACTGGCCGGCGAGCGCATCAGCGAAAAAATCGACGAGAAGCTTGGCGATAAAGTCAGCCCGGAACTGAAAAACGCGCTCAAGGGGCTGTTCAAGCGATGAGAGCCGAGCAGTTTTCAACGGCCGTGCTGGATTGGTACGACCGCCATGGCCGCCACGATTTGCCTTGGCAACAGGGCATCACCCCTTATCGGGTGTGGGTCTCGGAAATCATGTTGCAGCAGACCCAGGTCAGCACGGTGCTGAACTACTTCGACCGGTTCATKGCCTCGCTGCCAACCGTCGAAGCCTTGGCCGCAGCACCGGAAGACGAAGTACTGCACCTGTGGACCGGCCTCGGTTACTACACTCGCGCGCGCAACCTGCAAAAGACCGCGAAGATTGTGGTCGCCGAATATAGCGGCGAGTTTCCACGTGATGTGGAAAAACTCACCGAGCTGCCGGGTATCGGCCTGTCCACCGCCGGGGCGATTGCCAGCCTGAGCATGGGTATCCGCGCGCCGATCCTCGACGGCAACGTCAAACGGGTCCTGGCGCGCTTTACTGCGCAAGAGGGTTATCCGGGCGAGCCGAAGGTCGCCAAACAGCTGTGGGCGAACGCTGAGCGCTTCACGCCGCATGATCGGGTCAACGCCTACACCCAGGCGATGATGGATCTGGGCGCCACGCTCTGCACCCGCAGCAAGCCGAGCTGCCTGCTCTGCCCACTGAAAAAGGGCTGCGAAGCACACATGCTCGGCCTGGAAACCCGCTACCCGATCCCCAAGCCACGCAAAGCGGTGCCACAGAAGCGCACGCTGATGCCGATGCTCGCCAACGGCGACGGCGCGATTCTGCTTTACCGACGCCCTTCCACGGGCCTGTGGGGCGGTCTCTGGAGCCTGCCGGAACTCGATGACCTCGACGACCTGCAACATCTGGCTTCGCAGCACTCGCTGGAACTGGGCAGCCAGCAGGCACTGCCGAGCCTGGTGCACACCTTCAGTCACTTTCAATTATCCATCGAACCCTGGCTGGTGCAGGTCCAGGAGGCCGGCCATCACGTGGCCGAGGCCGACTGGCTCTGGTATAACCTCGCCACCCCGCCGCGCCTGGGCCTTGCCGCCCCGGTCAAAACCTTGCTCGAGCGCGCGGCCGCCGTATTGAACGCAGGAGAGTCGTCATGACCCGCACCATCATGTGCCGCAAGTACAAAGAAGAACTGCCCGCCCTGGAGCGCGCTCCATTCCCGGGTGCAAAAGGTCAGGACATTTTTGACCACGTCTCGGCCAAGGCCTGGGCCGACTGGCAGAAACACCAGACCCTGCTGATCAACGAAAAACGCCTGAACATGATGAACGCCGAAGACCGCAAATACCTTCAGGGTGAGATGGACAAATACTTTTCCGGCGAGGAATACGCCAAGGCTGAAGGCTACGTTCCACCTGCTCAATAATTGATCAAAATTCGGGGTCGGCACGTAAGCGACGGTAATAATTAAATATTTTTTGAAAACTTGCTTGACGACCCCCTGAAAAACCCGTTTAATGCGCCCCGTTGCCCAGATAGCTCAGTCGGTAGAGCAGGGGATTGAAAATCCCCGTGTCGGCGGTTCGATTCCGTCTCTGGGCACCAAATACCGAAAACCCTGAATCGCAAGATTCAGGGTTTTTTTATGCCTGCGATTTAATCGGACATCACGCAAGCCACCTCTCCTGACTAGTTTTGACCGCCCCAGTGGAAAACCAGATTGCGAGCGGCACCACTGCCCACATCCGCCGTATCACGCCGCACCTCACCTTTATGCGTGGCGATAACGGTGTACTTGCCGGCAGGCAGCTGAACGTAAACCAACGGCCCAGCCTCACTCAGTGTCAGCACGGTCTGCCCTGCGGCTTTCTGAATAACCAGATCCACATCGGGAACGTATTCGTCCTGAGGCCCGGTGGAGAATGTCATGTGCAGGTTGTAGCCCTTGGTTTGCTGAATGGCTTTAGCCTCGTCCTCTCCAATCCCCCCGGACAGGTAGGTAATCCCGTTTTGTTGTTGCTGCTGGACTTGCACGGCCGAGCTGTCAATTGGCTCAAGGCTGGCGGCGTTAAGCGCGACTGGCAACAGCAGTACGCCGACAGCGGCGATGGGCAGCATGAATGAATGGACGTACTTCATGATGGCGACTCCCGGGTTACGTAGAACCCACTCGTTACTCCTTTTAGATTTATCGCCGAATACTCAAGTTTTAGATCGATTCGGAATTGAGCTCACTGCGAATCGGACTACACGATCTGCTCCTCAAGTACGAGCTGTAGTCGGTGGTGTCCTGCAAGACGAATCCGGTATTTCCTTCCGATTTACCAGCAGCGCCCGGCATCGTCGACTATCGCTCTCCTGCCATCCTCTTGCGCCTGTTCCCTCCAGCTGCGGAAGATGTCATGAGCCACCTCAAACCCGATAACACTCAAGATCCACAAATGGTTTCACTGCTCGGCAGTCTGGGCGAGCTGATCCGTGAAGCGCGCCAAAAGGTGCTGCGAGCGGTCGATACCGTTCAGGTGCAAACCTGTTGGCAGATCGGCCGGCATATTGTGGAATTCGAACAGGAAGGCGCTCGGCGGGCGGCTTATGGCAAGCAGCTGCTGTCGACACTGGCGCATACACTGACAGCGGAGTTTGGGAAAGGCTTCGACGCCTCTAATCTCCGTTACATGCGCCAGTTCTATCAAGCATTCCCGATTCGTGACGCGCTGCGTCACGAATTGAGCTGGACCCACTACCGCAGGCTGCTGCGAGTCGACAACGACAACGCTCGCCACTGGTACATGAACGAATCAGCGCTCCAGAACTGGTCAAGTCGCGCCCTCGAGCGTCAGATCAACACCCTCTACTACGAGCGCCTGCTGGCGAGTCGCGACCAGTCTCCCGTCAAACAGGAAGCCGCCATCAACATCCAGCAAATGAACGCCAGCCCTCGGGATTTCATCCGGGATCCGGTGCTGCTCTAGTTTCTCGGCCTGCCCAATGCAGTCCTGAGCAAGGAGGAACCTCATGCAGAACCGGATAGGGAACGGGATGCTTGAGGAGCGGTTACTCAAGCGCCCCCGATAAGCGCGGGCAGATTGTTCATAAACGGCATGACGACTATGGTGAGTAACTCGTCGCAAAGGTTCAAAGCCGATGAACTTACAGGACATGCCCTCACTGGCCCCGACGCAACTCGAGTTGCCGTTGCCCACCCGCACACCTGGCGAATCCTTCAGGGAGCCCGCCGCCGATGGCTTCCTCCTTGGCGGCTTCACCTGGCGACACCCCCATCAAGACCCAACTCGCCCGGTGGTTATCGTCAACGCTGCCACCTCTGTCCGTTGCCGACACTATTCGCGCTTCGCCGATTACCTGTTCGCCAACGGCTTTGACGTGATCACTTATGACTACCGTGGCATCGGCGAGTCGCGTCCCGCATCACTGAAAGGGCTCGAGGCCTCATGGTCCGACTGGGGCGCGCTGGATTTCGAGGCGATGCTGCAAAGAGCGCAACGCGAGTTTGCAGGACAACCCATCAATGTCGTCGGCCACAGCTTCGGCGGCTGTGCTGCGGGGCTGGGGGCCTCCGGGCATTTGATCCGACGCCTGGTGACAGTGGGCGCGCAGTTCGCTTACTGGCGCGACTACGCCCCCGCTCATCGCTGGCGGATGTTCGCCAAGTGGCACGTGGTGATGCCGTTGATGACGATGCTTTGCGGCTACTTCCCCGGCAAACGCCTGGGTTGGCTCGAAGACACCCCCGCCGGCGTGGTTCGCGACTGGAGCACGCCCAGCAACCGATATGAGAAACGCCCCAGCGGTCGCCTCATCCACGCCAGAACCGGTCGACTGCCCTTCGCCAACGTCAGCGCACAAACCCTGGCCATCAGCCTCAGCGACGATCCCTACGGCACGATTCCAGCCATAGAACGCCTGCTTGGCTACTTCACCGGCAGTACAAATACCCACCTGAGA
>NZ_JBFTMK010000118.1:0-10207 GCF_056396965.1 Pseudomonas sp. 05N434 | reverse complement strand
GTTTCAACACCACGTAGACGCTGCCGGCAAGCAACGCGGCCAGCAGAAGTACGGCGCCGTGGCGGGACCGGGAGCGCCTGACCTGCTCCTGAGCCAGCGCGGCGAACAGCCCGGCGGTGAGCAGGCTCAGGGTCATCGCCAGGCCGGTAGAGGTGTTGAGCAATTGACGGCTTTCACCAAACAACTGCGGCTTGAGTGCCTGGGTCACGGCGAACGCCAGAATCAGGATGGCGAACACCGACAACTCGGCCAAAATGAAAAACCACATCGCCAGATCGCCCGGCAGGTGGCCACGCGCAGCGCCCCTGGACTCAGCCGAAGTGGACATCAACCACGCCCATCAGCGCCGCAACCGTCAGCGGATCATCGCTCAGCGGCTCGGCCAGGCAGGCCATGCACGCTTCACGCGGGCTCATGCCGGAGCGGATCATTCGCGCGGTAAAAATCARCAGCCGTGTCGAGGCGACTTCCTCAAGATCATGTTGATCCAGCCTTCGCAGGGCCTGCCCCAACCTGACCACTTGCGCCGCCAGGGCGCTGTCCACCTGAGCCTCCCTGGCGACGATGCGCTCTTCATCGGCCACCGGTGGATAGCCGAAACGCATCGCCACGAAACGTTGTCGGGTGCTGGGTTTCATGCCTTTGAGCAGGTTCTGGTAGCCGGGGTTGTACGACACGACCAGCATGAATGAGGACGGCGCCTGCAACACTTCGCCGGTGCGCTCCAGGAACAACTCGCGACGATCATCGGCCAGTGGGTGCAGTACGACCACCGTGTCCTGCCGCGCCTCGACCACTTCGTCCAGATAACAAATACCGCCTTCACGCACTGCGCGGGTCAGCGGCCCGTCCTGCCACCAGGTGCCTTGGGCGCCAATCAGATGACGGCCAATCAGGTCGGCGGCACTCAGGTCGTCATGGCAAGCCACGGTGTACAGCGGTAGCTTCAGCCGATGGGCCATGTGCTGGACGAAACGGGTCTTGCCGCACCCCGTCGGGCCTTTGATCAGCACCGGCATGCCGTGTCGCCAGGCTTGCTCGAACAGCGCCTCCTCATTATTGAGCGGTTGATAGAAGGGTTCGCAAGACTGGATTCGGTCCATGGGCTGTCTGTTCCAAAAGCGGATTCAAGCCACACGCTACGGGCGCCTGCGACAACCTGGCAAGTGACATGGCCGGCAAACTTGATCGCGGTCAAGCAAGCATTGGCCTGCTCGGGCATAGCCTTGCACGGCACTAAGAACCTGCGTTCTGCGCTGCCGTTCCAGCACATCGCAAAGGTCTTGCCTGAGGAGAAATGGAATGCTGATCAGCAATAGAAAAACGTTTGCTCTGACTGTCGCCACATTGTGGTCGGCGCTGGCCCTTGCGGTGACTCATGCGGCCCGGGCCGAGGAACCCGCCACTGCTGCGGCCAGCCCGCTGATGGTCAAAACCGCCGGAGCGCCCGACATGAGTCAGGCCGAGTTCGACGCGTCCAAGGAAATCTATTTCCAGCGCTGCGCCGGCTGCCACGGCGTGCTGCGCAAAGGCGCCACGGGTAAACCACTGACGCCGGACATCACCCAGTCTCGCGGCCAACCGTATCTGGAGGCGTTGATTACCTTCGGTTCACCAGCGGGCATGCCGAACTGGGGAACATCCAATGCGCTGACCAAGGATCAGATCACGGCCATGGCCAAGTTCATCCAGCACACACCGCCCACGCCACCGGAATGGGGCATGGCCGAGACGCTGAAAACCTGGAAAGTGCTGGTCAAGCCCGAGGATCGTCCGAAGAAGCAACTGAGCAAACTCAATCTGCCCAACCTGTTTTCGGTGACGTTGCGCGATGACGGCAAGATTGCCCTGATCGACGGTGACAGCAAGAAAATCGTCAAGCTGATCGAGACCGGTTACGCGGTGCACATCTCGCGCATTTCTGCCTCCGGTCGCTACCTGCTGGTGATTGGTCGAGACGCCCGGATCGACATGATCGACCTGTGGCCGGTGGAGCCGACCAAGGTCGCCGAAGTCAAAGTGGGCATCGAGGCGCGCTCGGTGGAGACTTCCAAGTTCAAGGGTTACGAAGACAAATACACGGTCGCCGGCTCCTATTGGCCACCACAATTCACCATCATGGATGGCGAAACCCTGGAGCCAAAACAGATCGTCTCGACCCGCGGCATGACTGTCGACAAGCAGGAATATCACCCGGAACCCCGGGTCGCGGCGATCATCGCCTCCCACGAATGGCCGGAGTTCATCGTCAACGTCAAGGAAACCGGCAAGGTCATGCTGGTCAATTACCAGGACATCAAAAACCTCACCATCACCTACATCGATGCCGCCCCTTTCCTGCATGACGGCGGTTGGGACAGCACCCATCGCTACTTCATGACCGCCGCCAACAACTCCAACAAAGTCGCCGTGATCGACTCCAAGGATCGCAAGTTGGCCGCCCTGGTGGACGTCGGCAAAACCCCTCACCCGGGTCGTGGCGCCAACTTTGATCATCCTGTCTACGGCCCGGTCTGGGCCACCAGCCACCTGGGAGACGACGGTATCTCGCTGATCGGTACCGACCCGGCCAAACACCCGCAATACGCCTGGAAACAGGTCGCCTCGCTCAAGGGCCAGGGCGGCGGTTCGTTGTTCATCAAAACCCACCCCAACTCGCGCCACCTGTATGTCGACACCACCCTCAACCCGGACGCCAAGCTGAGCCAGTCGGTGGCGGTGTTCAACCTCGACAAACTCGACGCCGGCTACACCGTGCTGCCCATCGCCGAGTACGCCGGCATCAAGCAAGGCGCCATGCGGGTCGTGCAGCCGGAATACAACAAGGCTGGCGACGAGGTCTGGTTCTCCGTGTGGAGCGGCCAGTCGGACGAATCGGCGCTGGTGGTAATCGACGACAAAACCCTGAAGCTCAAAACAGTCATCAAGGACAAACGACTGATCACGCCCACGGGAAAATTCAACGTCTACAACACCCAACACGACATTTATTGAGCTCCATCAATGAAAGGAATCCTCATGAAAAATACCCTGCTTTCACTGATCGCCCTGACCGGCGCATTGAGTCTGCAACCGGTGGTGGCCCAAGACGCGCCGGAGCTGTTCAAGAGCAAACCCTGTGCAGCCTGCCATTCCATCGACACTAAATTAGTCGGCCCGGCACTCAAGGAAGTAGCCGCCCGGAACGCTGGCGTGGCCGGTGCCACGGACACCCTGGCCAACCACATCAAGAACGGTACGCAAGGCAACTGGGGCCCGATACCAATGCCGGCCAACCCGGTGACGGATGATGAAGCGAAGACACTTGCAACTTGGGTCCTGAGTCTCAAATAGCCAACGGAGGGCGCCATGATGGTTCATCGACACGCAGTGGTTCTGGCGGCCCTCCTCCTTTTTTGCGCGACCTCGGTTGCGGCGCCGAACGCCAAGCGTCAGGCCCAACTCGAGCACCTGCTGGCCCAGGATTGCGGCGCCTGCCATGGACTGCACATGACCGGCGGGCTGGGTCCCGACCTGACGCGCGCAACGCTGGCAGGCAAGTCCCGCGACAGCCTGATTGCCACCGTCACCCAAGGTCGCCCCGGCACCGCGATGCCCGGTTGGGCCCCGTTGCTCAGCCCGGACGACATCCGTTGGCTGGTTGATCTTCTTCTCCAGGGATATCCCGCACCATGATCCGTTCAACCCTGCTTTTAGCGGCGACCGGGCTGTTGTTGTCCGCCTGCGCTCAGTCACCCTTGCGTGGTACCGGCGATCTGGGCGTGGTGGTGGAGCGCACCACCGGTAGCGTGCAAATCATCGAAAGCGATACCCGCACGGCACTGGCCCGACTCGAAGGCTTCGGCGATCTGTCCCATGCCTCGGTGGTGTTTTCCCGCGACCAGCGTTATGCCTATGTGTTCGGCCGCGACGGCGGGTTGAGCAAAATCGACCTGCTGACCCAACGCATCGACCATCGCGTCATCCAGGGCGGCAACAGCATCGGCGGCGCCATCAGTCAGGACGGCAAGTTGATCGCAGTCTCCAACTACGTGCCCGGCGGCGTGAAGGTGTTCGATGCCGTCACTCTGCAACAGGTGGCCGATATTCCCGCGACACCGCTCGCCGATGGCAGCAAACGCTCACGGGTGGTCGGCCTGGTCGACGCGCCCGGACAGCGTTTTGTGTTCAGCCTGTTCGATACCGGCGAGATCTGGACCGCCGATTTCAGTCAGGGCAGCACGCCACGGATCAGCCGCTTCACCGGCATCGGCCAGCAACCCTACGACGCGCTGATTACCCCCGATGGTCGCTATTACATGGCTGGGCTGTTCGGCGAAGACGGCATGGCGCAACTCGACCTCTGGCACCCCGAGCGCGGGGTGCAGCGAGTGCTCGGTGATTACGGACGCGGCCAGGCGAAGTTGCCCGTCTACAAGATGCCGCATCTGGAGGGTTGGGCCGTTGCCGACAACCAGGCCTTCGTGCCCGCCGTCGGCCGTCATCAGGTGCTGGTGATGGATTCCCGCACGTGGCAGCAGACCGCTGCCATCCCGGTGGCCGGTCAACCGGTGTTCGTCACGTCGCGGCCGGACGGTCGGCAACTGTGGGTCAATTTCGCCTACCCGGACAACGATCGGGTCCAGGTCATCGACACCGAAACCCGTGCCGTAGTCGCCGATCTGCGACCGGGGCCGGCGGTGCTGCACATGGAATTCACCGCGCGCGGCGACCAGTTGTGGCTGTCGTTACGCGATGGCGATCAGGTTCAGGTCTGGGATCCGTACAGCCTGAAGCAGCTGAGCACCCTTCCCGCCACCGCGCCGAGCGGCATCTTCTTCAGCAGTCGCGCGCAGAAAATGGGCTATTGAAATGAACCTCGACCTGCTCAGCCGCCAACTGATCGACCGCTTCCAGCACGGCATGCCGTTGTGCCCGGAACCTTACAAGGAGATGGCCCGGATTCTCGGTTGCCGCGAGGCCCAGGTGATGGATTGTCTGGAAAAAATGGCTCAGGCCGGCCCCCTCTCACGCATCGGCCCGGTGTTCGAACACAGCCGCGCCGGGGCCAGCACCCTCGCCGCCTTCGCCGTGCCCGCCGAACGTCTGCAACAGGTCGCCGAGCGCGTCAGCCAGTATCCCGAGGTCAACCACAACTACGCACGGGAGCATTTCTACAACCTGTGGTTTGTGCTGACCGGGCCTGATCGCCCCCACATCGAACGTGTTCTCGAACAACTTGAGAACGAAACCGGCCTTGTTCCGCTGGATCTGCCGATGTTGACCGCTTACCGCATCGACCTCGGTTTTGCCTTGGGAGAAGGCCCATGAAGCCGGGATTGAGTCCCGAACAGACACAGGCCTTACGAAGGCACCTGGAAGACGGATTACCGCGTGTTTCGCGCCCCTATCAGGCCCTCGCGGAACGGATAAACGCCGACGAAAACCAGGTGCTCGCGCAGATGCACCAGTGGCACGAACAGGGGCTGTTTCGCCGGGTCGGCCTGGTGCTCAACCATCGCGCCCTGGGCTTTACCGCCAACGCCATGCTGGTGCTGGATGTTCCGGACGCGCTGATCGACGAWGTCGGCCAGCGCCTGGGGCGAGCGTCCGGTATCACCCTCTGCTATCAACGGCCACGGCGCCTGCCGCAGTGGCGCTACAACCTGTTCTGCATGGTTCACGGACGCCAACGCGCGCAGGTCGAGGCGCAGATCCAGGCGTTGCTGGAAGAACACTTGCTGAGTGACCTGCCCCATCAACTGCTGTTCAGCACCCATGCCTTCAAACAATGCGGCGGACGCTTTGTCGCCTCCTCAACGGGAACCAAGCCCCATGGATGATCTTGACCGTCGGTTGATCAACCGCTTGCAACTGGGCCTGCCACTGGTGCGTAACCCCTGGCAGGCGCTGGCCAGCGAACTGGACAGCAGCAGCCCTGAATTGCTCCACCGCCTCCACGAACTGCTCTGTGAAGGAATACTCACGCGCTTCGGCCCGATGTTCGACATCGAACGCCTCGGTGGCGCCTTCACCCTCGCGGCGCTGGCCGTGCCGGAAGAACGGTTCGAAGAGGTCGCCGAGCAACTGCATGCCCTGCCTGAAGTGGCGCACAACTATCGACGCGAACACGCCTGGAACATGTGGTTCGTGCTCGCCTGCGCGACCGAACAAGACGTCACCGAAACCTTGCAATACATCGAAACCCTGACCGGTTTGCCGCTGCTCAACTTGCCTAAAGAGGAGACTTACCATGTCGGTCTGTACTTCCCGGTCTGAAGACACCCTGGCGCACCGGCTGATTGAACTGACCCAGGCCGGCTTGCCGCTGCTGGATGACCCGTGGGCCTGGCTCGCCGAACAGCTGGACCTGAGCATCGAATCCACCCTGGATCTGCTCAAGCGCCTGCAGGCCGAGGGCGCGATCCGGCGCATCGCCGCTGTCCCCAACCACTATCGCCTGGGCTATCGCTACAACGGCATGACCGTTTGGGATGTGCGCGACACCGACATGCCGCGCCTCGGCGCGCTGATCGGCGCACAGCCTTTTGTCAGCCACTGTTATCGACGCCCGCGACGAACCGCGTGGCGCTACAACCTGTTCGCCATGGTGCACGGTCGCAGCCGCGAGGAAATCGACAGCTACCGCGAACACCTGCGCTACTTGCTGGGCGACGCCTGTGTCGCCGACGAGATGCTGGTGAGCAGTCGCATCCTGAAAAAAACCGGATTACGGCTACCACCAGTGCCACGCTGAACACGCGCTGGTTCAAGGAGAGTTGCATGTTGAGGATCAGCCAATACCTGCGTGCCCTGACCGGCCAGGTGCCCGCCCCCAGAACCAGCCCACCGGGCAGCAACCGGCCGCCGGTGGTGATCTGGAACCTGCTCAGGCGCTGCAACCTGACCTGCAAACACTGCTACGCCACGTCCGCCGACAGCGTCTTTCGCGACGAACTGGATACGCCCGCCGCGCTGACCGTGATCGACGATCTGCACGATGCCGGCGTGAAGGTATTGATTCTTTCCGGCGGTGAACCCCTGCTGCATGACGATCTGTTTGTGCTCAGCGCCTATGCCCGCACAAAGGGTTTCTTTGTGGCTTTGTCCACCAACGGCACATTGATCGATGAGCAGAACATTGCGCAGATCCGCGCAGCGAATTTCGACTATGTGGGGATCAGCATCGATGGCCTGGAAGCCACCCACGATGCGTTCCGCCAACTCAAGGGCAGCTTCGCCAGTTCCATGCGGGCGATCCGGCTCTGTCGCGAACAGGGCATTCGCGTCGGCCTGCGCACCACCCTGACCCAGGAGAATCATGCGCAGCTGCCGCAATTACTGGCACTGATGCGCGAATACGACGTGCAGAAGTTTTATCTGTCGCACCTCAACTACAGCGGTCGCGGCAAACGCAGCCGCCAGCTCGACGCCCGGCAGCAGATGAGCCGCCAGGCGATGACGCTGATCTTCAAACGGGCCTGGGAAGACATTCAGCACGGTCGCGACAGCGATTTTGTCAGCGGCAACAACGATGCCGACGCCATTCTCCTGCTGCAATGGGTAGGCCTGCATCTACCCGAGCATTACCGGCGCCTGGAACACATGCTCCGCGCCTGGGGCGGCAATGCCTCGGGCAGCGGCATCGCCAACATCGACAACACCGGCGAAGTTCACCCCGACACCTATTGGTGGCAGCACTCGGTGGGCAATGTCCGGCACACACCGTTTCGCACGCTGTGGATGGACCGCCCGGACGCCTTGTTGCAGCAACTGCGCGCGCATCCTCGCGCCGTGGGTGGCCGTTGTGGCCAATGCCGCTGGCTCAGCATCTGCAACGGCAATACCCGCACCCGCGCCTGGGCCGAGGGTGATCTCTGGGGCCAGGACCCCGGTTGCCACCTCAGCGATGAAGAAATCGGCGTGTCGCCCTTACCGACCATCCCTTGCGTCATGCACTGAAGCACCCGCCTGGCGAGCCATCTGACAAAGGATGGGGCCGGCCCACCTGATGAAGTACCAAGGACGTCCCATGCATCCATCGATTATTTTACCGGCTGCACTTGAGTCCCCGTTCAGACCGGGCGAAGTTGCCCTGGTCGGCGCTGGCCCCGGCGATCCACGCTTGCTGACCCTGCGCGCCTGGAGCCTGTTGATGCAAGCCGACGCCGTGGTTTACGACCGCCTGATCAGCCCCGAGCTGCTGGCATTGATCCCCCTCACCTGCGCCCGGCATTACGTCGGCAAGGCCAGCGGCTGCCACAGCCTGCCTCAGGATCAGATCAACGAACTACTCGCCGACCTCGCCGATCTGGGGCAGCGTGTGGTCCGGCTCAAAGGTGGCGACCCGTTCATCTTCGGCCGTGGCGCCGAGGAACTGGAGTACCTGCTGCAACGCAACATTGACTGCCAGGTCGTCCCCGGCATTACTGCCGCCTCCGGGTGTAGCGCTTACGCTGGCATTCCACTGACCCATCGGGAGCTGGTCAACTCCTGTCGATTCATCACCGGGCACCTGCAACACGATGGTGAGTTGCAATTACCCTGGAGCAGCCTCGTCGACAGCAGCCAGACCCTGGTGTTTTACATGGGGTTATCMAATCTCGGGATTATCGCCCAGCGCTTGATCGAAGCYGGAATGCCCGCCGAGACACCGGCGGCGCTGATCAGCAATGGCACGCGTCCCGACCAGCAYGTTGCMCGAGGCAGGCTGCACCAATTGCCGACCCTGGCGCGGGAATGCCCACCTGGCATTCCGACGCTTGCGGTGATCGGCAAAGTGGTCGATCTGTTCGCTGCCCAACAACAGGAATTCCCGGCGCGCTTTTACCCCGCAGCGCTGCAACGCCAGCGCAAGGTGGCGATATGAGGCGCATGGTGCTTGGCCCATTGTTATGGATCGGTGCGGCTCACGCCGGTGCAGCGACTCCGCCCTCCGACGTGGCCGCCAACCTCTACCAACAGCATTGCCAGAGCTGCCATGGCGCCAATCGTCTCGGCGGTACGGGACCGGCCTTGCTGCCGGAAAGCCTGAGCCGGATCAAACCCGACGAAATCCGCAGCGTGATCCAGGACGGTCGTCCCGCGAGTCAGATGAGCGGGTATGCCAACGTGTTCAACGCCACGCAGATCGACGCGTTGGTGGACTACCTCCAGCAACCACCCGCCACCCCACCCACCTGGAGCAACGATGACATTCGCGGCAGTCATTCGATTCTCGCCGATATCAACAAACTGCCCGACACACCCCAGCATCGCGCCGATCCCCTGAACCTGTTTGTGGTGGTGGAAGCCGGTGATCATCACATCGACATCCTCGACGGCAACCGCTTTGAAGTGCTGGCTCGGTTCTCTTCGCACTTTGCAGTGCATGGCGGGCCGAAGTTTTCGCCGGACGGACGCTTCGTCTACGTGGCTTCTCGCGATGGCTGGATCAGCCTGTATGACTTGCATAACCTGAAACTGATCGCCGAGGTCCGCGCCGGGCTCAACACCCGCAACYTCGCGGTGAGCAAGGACGGCCGATGGGTGCTGGTGGGCAACTACCTGCCTGGCAACCTGGTGGTGCTCGATGCCCGTGATCTGTCATTGGTCAAAACCATTCCGGCGATCGGCCAGGACGGTACCGCGTCACGGGTCAGCGCGGTCTACACCGCGCCGCCACGGGACAGCTTCATCGTAGCGCTCAAGGACGTGAAGGAAGTCTGGGAACTGCCCTGCACCGGCACACCGGATTTCGAACCGCGACGGATCCACGCCGAAGATATGCTGGACGACTTTTCCTTTTCACCGGACTACAAGCAACTGCTGGCCACGTCGCGCGCGGCCAAGGGCGGTCAGGTGATCGACCTCGACAGTGGCAAGGTGGTCACCGACATTCCACTGCCGGGCATGCCGCACCTGGGGTCCRGGACCTACTGGAAACGTAACGGTGAGTGGGTGTTCGCCACGCCGAACATCAGCAAGGGCCTGATCTCGGTCATCGACTTCAAGACCTGGAAACTGCTCAAGGAAATACCGACCCTGGGGCCGGGCTTCTTCATGCGCAGCCACGTCAACTCGCGGTATGCCTGGACCGACGTGTTCTTCGGCCCCGACAACGATGCGATCCACCTGATCGACAAACAGACCCTGGAAATCGCTCACACCCTGCGCCCGATGCCCGGAAAGACCGCCGCCCACGTCGAATTCACCCGCGACGGTCGCTACCTGCTGCTGAGTATCTGGG
>NZ_JBFTMK010000117.1:0-10219 GCF_056396965.1 Pseudomonas sp. 05N434 | reverse complement strand
GTCGAAGGCATGCGTGTGGAAGTCACTGCGATGGCGGCCAAGGGCTAAATCCGCGAACGTGCCCGGTGGGAGTGGCCATCGCCGGGCACGTTGGCGAGTGGATATCTGCGCGAAGGTGATTATGYTTTAAGAAACCATGCAGCAATGCGAGGCCGTCTGCCTGTTCCTCTGCTTCGCGCAATTGGTAATCCGACGACATCAGCCCTAGGGCCTGGGTGCGGTAATAAAGTTGGTGAGGTACTCCGGCCTTCAACAAGAGCAAGACGGAGAAGACTCATGGCCACGATTGACACTACAGCCACGGGCAGCATGCCCAACCGAGGGATCACCAAGGAGGAACGCAAGGTCATTTTCGCCTCGTCCCTGGGCACGGTTTTCGAGTGGTACGACTTCTATCTTTACGGCTCCCTCGCGGCGATCATCGCCAAGCACTTCTTCGCGGGCGTCAATGAAACAACCTCCTTCATCTTTGCGCTGCTCGCGTTCGCCGCGGGTTTCGCCGTGCGGCCCTTCGGCGCCATCGTGTTCGGCCGACTGGGCGACATGATCGGGCGCAAGCACACATTCCTCATCACCATTGTGATCATGGGTGTCTCCACCGCTGTCGTGGGTTTTCTGCCCGGCTACGAGACCATCGGCGTGGCGGCACCGGTCATCCTGATCAGCCTGCGCCTGATGCAAGGCCTGGCCCTGGGTGGTGAGTACGGCGGCGCGGCGACTTACGTGGCCGAGCATGCGCCCAAAGGCAAGCGCGGCTACTTCACTTCGTGGATCCAGACCACCGCGACCCTCGGCCTGTTTCTGTCGTTGCTGGTGATCCTCGCCTGCCGCACCCTCCTCGGCACCGAAGCCTTCGAGGCCTGGGGCTGGCGGATTCCCTTCCTGGTGTCGATCCTGCTGCTGATCGTCTCGGTCTACATTCGCTTGCAACTCGCCGAGTCGCCGGTGTTCAAGAAGATGAAAGAAGAAGGCAAGTCTTCCAAGGCACCGCTGACCGAATCCTTCGCCCGCTGGGACAACCTCAAGATAGTGATCATGGCCTTGCTCGGCGGCACGGCTGGCCAGGCCGTCGTCTGGTACACCGGGCAGTTCTATGCGCTGTTCTTCCTGCTGCAGACGCTGAAGATTGACCCGCAAACCGCCAACTTTTTGATTGCCGGCTCGCTGCTGATCGGCACGCCGTTCTTCATCCTGTTCGGCAGCCTGTCCGACCGCATCGGCCGCAAGGGCATCATCATGGCCGGGTGCATCCTCGCCGCCGTGACCTACTTCCCGATCTTCCATGCGTTGACCGAGTTCGGTAACCCCGACGTGTTTGCCGCGCAGGCGAAGAATCCGGTCACGGTGGTCGCCGATCCCGGCCAGTGCTCGTTCCAGTTCGACCCGGTGGGCAAGGCCAAATTCACCAGTTCCTGTGACCTCGCCAAGACTGTGCTGGCGAAGAAGGCCATCCCCTACAAAAACGAGAAAGCCGCGCCTGGCGCCGTCGCGCAGGTGCGCATCGGTGACAAGGTCATCCCGAGTTTCGAAGGCACCGGCATGCCGGCCGCTGACTTCAAGACCCACAATGATGCCTTCGTCGCCACCCTCGGCACCGCCCTCAAGGACGCCGGCTACCCCGAGAAGGCCGACCCGRCCAAGACCAACTACCCGATGGTGTTGCTGCTCCTGACCATCCTGGTGATCTACGTGACCATGGTCTACGGCCCGATCGCTGCCTGGCTGGTGGAGCTCTTCCCGGCGCGCATCCGCTACACCTCGATGTCGCTGCCCTACCACATCGGCAATGGCTGGTTCGGCGGCTTCCTGCCCACGGTGGCGTTCGCCATGGTCGCGGCCACGGGTGATATCTACTACGGGCTGTGGTACCCGATCGTGATCGCGGTGATGACGGCCATCCTTGGTACTTTCTTCCTGCCGGAAACCAAGGATCGGGAGATTCATCACACATAAGCGTTCAGTATCGAGCAGCGATAGATTTGCACCCCACGCAATAAAAACGCCCCGTCAGTCTGTTCCTGACGGGGCGAATCACCACATACACCCACGGTGTTTAAGCTGCGTGTTTAAAGACACCCGGTGTTACTTCATCAAGGCTACAACGCCTTGCGTCGCTGCCTACGCCTGCGCCAGAATCCGCCGGCTTGTGCGCTTTGGGCTCGGGTTTTATCGTTTCCCGGTCACTGAAAAACAGTGATCGGGTTTGGTAGCCCGGTATTTCCAGGCGCATAGCGCCGCCTTTTGCAGAGGTTGTTTTTTCATCTCTGTTTTTATGGTGGCCATGCGTAGGGCTCCTTCGGGCGCGCCGGGTTCCTGGACCGGTCTACCAACCTGTGCATGGCCGCCACCCTTCGTTTGGTAGCAAAGGGTGATGGCTCCTCAAATAGTTTTCCCAGGAGTTTCATCCATGTTCAAACCTACACCCAATCCGCCGATCACAGACCCGACATCCTCCTACGAATCCCTCGATTCAAAAAAACTCCACGAAGCCGCCGAGCGCGCCCTCGACCACTACCTCAACCCCGCCGCCCAAATCATGGCCACGGCCAACGAACCCGAGCCTATGTACTTCGCCAACCCGAAGTACAACACCGAATCCCTGCTGGCCAACGCCAGCGAAACACTCGGCTCCGCCACCCTCATGCTCAACAATTTCGCAGCGTTGCTGGAGACCTCACATCGCAAGACCCTGCTGGGCATTGCGCAAGTGGTCATGCTCGGTGAACTGGCGGTGAACCAGGCACTGGATCACGTCGAACCAAAGGAGTAACTAACGCAACCAGTGGCGAGGGGATTTGCTCCTCGCCACACCAGATTGGGGAAACGAACGTCCCAAGCGGTGGAGCAAACCACCGCCAAACAGGCCAATGCCGCGATCTGTAGCAGCTGGCGAAGCCTGCGTTCGGCTGCGCAGCAGTCGTGAATCCGGCTGACGCGGCCTGCCTGACGTACCGAAATGTCTGGTTTGACGACTGCTTCGCAGCCGAACGCAGCCTTCGGCAGCTGCTACAAAGAACGCGTCGCGACCAAAATTGCCTAAGTGAACAGCATTGAATCATCAAGCCCCACTCACCGAAACGTGCGCACAGCAACTGTAGGCTAAGCTTTCAGCAGCTTATTGCTCACGATGCTCGCGTCTGCAGGTTTGGTTTTTTTCTGGAGAGCGTCTGCAACAGCTATTTCAGACAGGTCCAGATCATTCACGCAGGACTGACGCGATGACCGAGCCCCTTCTCAGTTTCGAAGCACTTAAACGCGCCGCTGCCGCCGGCGAGATCGATACCGTGCTGGTGTGCATGGTCGATATGCAGGGGCGACTGGTCGGCAAGCGCTTCCAGGTCGAGTTTTTCATCGACAGCGGCCACGAAGAAACCCACTGCTGCAATTACCTGCTGGCCGACGACATCGACATGGAGCCGGTGCCGGGTTACGCCGCTGCCAGTTGGAGCAAAGGCTATGGCGACTTTGTGCTCAAACCCGACATGTCTACGTTGCGGCGCGTGCCGTGGCTGGAATGCACGGCGCTGGTGCTCTGCGATGTGCTCGATCATCACCATAGAAAAGACCTGCCCCACAGCCCGCGAGCGATCCTGAAAAAACAGGTCGAGCGCCTGCGCGAGCGCGGCTATACCGGCATGTTCGCCTCTGAGCTGGAGTTCTATCTGTTCGATGAGAGCTATGAGGCGATCCACGAGCGCAATTACCACCAGCCGAAGACCGCCGGCCATTACATCGAGGACTACAACATCCTGCAGACCACCCGCGAGGAACCGGTGTTGCGGGCGATTCGCAAGCACCTGCAGGCATCCGGCATTCCCGTGGAAAACTCCAAGGGCGAATGGGGGCCGGGGCAGGAAGAAATCAACATCCGTTATGCCGATGCCATGACCATGGCCGACCACCACGTCATCATCAAGCACGCCTGCAAAGAGATCGCGCAACTACAAGGCAAGGCGATCACCTTCATGGCCAAGTGGCGCTATGACGCCGCCGGTTCCAGCAGCCACATCCATAATTCGTTGTGGGACAAGCATGCGAAAAAGCCGCTGTTCTTCGACCCCAAGGCCGAGTTCGGCATGTCGAAACTGATGCGCTCGTGGGTGGCCGGGCAGCTCAAATACGCTAACGACATCACCTGTTTTCTGGCGCCCTACATCAATTCGTACAAGCGCTTTCAGGCCGGCACCTTCGCGCCAACGCGGGCGGTCTGGAGCAGGGACAATCGCACCGCCGGCTTTCGTTTGTGCGCCGAGGGCAGCAAATCCATCCGCATCGAATGCCGCATCGGCGGGGCCGACCTCAACCCCTATCTAGCCTTCGCCGCGTTGATCGCCGCAGGCCTGGCCGGGATCGACGAAAAGCTCGAACTCGCGGCGCCGTTCGAGGGCGATGCCTATGTCGATGAGCATTTGCCTGAAGTGTCGAAAACCCTGCGCGAGGCCTGCGCCGCCCTCAAGGCGTCGAGCATGTTGCGCGAGGCGTTCGGTGATGAAGTGATCGACCACTACGTGCACACCGCCGACTGGGAACAGAAAGAGTACGACCGACGGATAACCGACTGGGAACTGCAGCGCGGCTTCGAGCGCTATTGAGCACGCCATGACTGAGACCGTTCAACTTATCTCCCCGGTCGATGGCCGGGTCTATGCCGAACGCCGCCATGCCGATGCGGTACAGATCGAGCAAGCCCTGACGGCGGCCGAAACCGCCCAGGCGCAATGGAAACGCCGACCTCTGAGCGAGCGTGCCGCGTTTTGCAGCGCTGCCGTGGACGCGATGCTGGCGATGAAGGATGAGATCGTGCCGGAATTGGCCTGGCAGATGGGCCGCCCGATACGCTTCGGCGCTGGCGAACTGCGCGGTTTCGAAGAACGTGCCCGACATATGATCGCCATTGCGCCTGAAGCGTTGGCAGCGATAGAGCCCACGCCTGTCGCGGGTTTTCGGCGCTATATCAAACGCGAGCCGCTGGGTACGGTGCTGGTCGTCGCGCCGTGGAATTATCCGTATTTGACGGCGGTGAATACGATCATCCCGGCGCTGATGGCGGGCAACAGCGTGATCCTCAAACACGCCACGCAAACGCTGCTGGTCGGGGAGCGTTTCGCCGAAGCCTTTCGCCGCGCCCAGCTGCCCGAAGGGCTGTTCCATAACCTGCTGCTCAGTCATGTCTATGCGGCGGCGATCATTACCTCTGGACGGGTGCAGCAGGTGAACTTCACCGGTTCTGTCAGCGGCGGCGAGGCCATGGAGCACGCGGCCGTCGGAGGTTTCCTCAGCGTGGGGCTGGAGCTTGGCGGCAAAGACCCGGCCTACGTCCGGGCAGACGCCAACCTTGAGCATGCGGTAGAAAACCTGGTGGACGGCAGCTTCTTCAACTCCGGGCAGAGCTGCTGCGCCGTCGAACGTATTTATGTCGATGAAAAAATCTACCCGGCCTTTGTCGAGCGCTTCGCTGCCCTGACCCGCCAATACGTGCTGGGCAACCCGCTGGACGAAGCCACCACCCTCGGGCCAATGGTCACACCGGGCGCCGCTGAGTTCGTTCGCAAGCAGATCGCCGATGCCCTGGCACAAGGGGCCAGGGCGCTGATCGATCCAAAGGACTTCGCTGCCGGCCCGCCGGGCAGCGCCTACCTCGCGCCGCAGGTGTTGGTGGACGTCACCCATCAAATGGCGGTGATGCGCGAGGAAAGCTTCGGCCCGGTGGTGGGCATCATGCCGGTGGCCAGCGACGACGAAGCCATCGCCTTGATGAACGACAGCGAGTTCGGGCTCAGCGCCTCGATCTGGACGCAAGACCTGGCCGCCGCCGAACGCATCGGCAACGAGATTGCCACCGGCACCGTGTTCATGAACCGCTGCGATTACCTGGACCCGGCCCTGGCCTGGACCGGGGTGAAGAACAGCGGGCGCGGCGTAACGCTGTCGCGCCTGGGCTATGAGCACCTGACCCGAGCCAAATCCTTCCACTTGCGCCACGAGATTTGAGCCATGAGCCTGACCGCGAACTGGAACTACCCCACGAGCATCCGCTTCGGTGTCGGCCGTATCGCCGAACTGGCGGAAGTATGCCGCAGCCAAGGTATCCAGCGACCGTTGCTGGTCACCGACAGCGGCCTGGCACGTGCCCCGATCACCACGGCGGCGCTGGAATCCTTGCGCGCCGCCGGCCTCGGTGTCGCGTTGTTCTGCGACCTCAAGCCCAACCCCGTTGAAGCCAACCTGGCCGGTGGGCTCGACGCCTGGCGTGCCGGCAACCATGACGGCGTGGTSGCSTTCGGCGGYGGCAGCGGSCTGGAYATGGGCAAGCTSATCGCGTTCATGAGCGGCCAGACCCGACCGGTGTGGGATTTCGAAGACATCGGCGACTACTGGACACGCGCCGACGAAAGCCGCATCGCCCCGATCATCGCGGTGCCGACCACGGCGGGCACCGGTTCCGAGGTCGGTCGTGCGGCGGTGATCATTGACGAGCGCACGCACACCAAACGCATCATTTTCCATCCGAAGATGATGCCGCGGGTGGTCATCAGCGACCCCGCCCTTACCGTCGGCATGCCGGCCAAGGTCACCGCCGGCACCGGCATGGACGCGTTTTCCCATTGCCTGGAATCGTACTGCGCTCCCGGCTTTCATCCCATGGCCGAAGGCATTGCGGTGGAAGGCATGCGCCTGGTGGCCAATGCCCTGGTGCGGGCAGTGCACACGCCTTCCGACCTCGACGCGCGCGCACAAATGCTCGCGGCGGCGGCGATGGGCGCCACCGCGTTCCAGAAAGGTCTGGGAGGTATGCACGCGCTCTCGCATCCGGTGGGCGCCCTGTACGACACCCATCACGGCATGACCAATGCCACGTTCATGCCCTATGTGCTGAAGTTCAATCGCCCGGCCATTGAGGAGCGCATCACCCGTCTGGCGGCGTATCTGCGCCTGCCCTCCCCGGGCTTCGACAGTTTTATGGCCTTCGTCCTCAAACTGCGCAAGGACATCGGCGTGCCGCATACGCTGGTGGAGCTGGGGGTGGATGATCAGCAGGYCGACCTGATCGCGGATATGGCGATTGTCGACCCCTGCGCCGGTGGTAATCCGCTGCCATTGACACGAAATGGCGCGGCCGAAATTTTCGAAGCGGCTTATCACGGCCGTCTTTAGAGCTCAGCAATCTGCCTTTTTGGGTACACATCACACTTATGTGATTTTGATATCAGCGCCATCAAGCTTCTGGTATCCATTGGGCTGGCATACCGGAAAAATCTCGAACTCAGACCGTATCGCTGAATCCAATGTGTAGGCCAACGGAGGTAAGCGAAATGAACAATGATGACCGTGTCAACGACGTCGAATCAGAAACAACCTCGAACACCCCACCCACCGATCCGTCTGATGAACCCATCGATGTGGTCGACACAGAGCTTGAGGACAGCAACGTTGAAGATGCCACTGCGACTCGAACCCAGAAGCAGGAAGCTGAAGAGCGCAGCCGAAAAATAGCCGAGATCGAACGCAAGGTGGCGGATGGCAATTAGAAAAAAACACGCGCCTCATCAGGTTCAGGGCACAGGCGAATGACAGAGGGCAATGAGTTCTCCGATACTGTCGCGCAAATGCAGTGCAATGAGAACCGAAATGAAAACCCATTGTGAAATAAGTGATGTCCCTGAGCCGAAAACCCGGCGTAACAGCAACCTTCACCACGCTACCCGTCTGCAGCAGGCGGTAACAGCATGATCGAGGTCACCGAGGTTTCCATTGCCGAGCTGCGTGCCGCGCTCGAATCCGGCCGGACCACGGCGGTTGAGCTTGTGCAGGCCTATCTCGCCCGGATCGACGCCTACGATGGCGCTGACACGCCCACCGCCCTCAACGCGGTGGTGGTGCGCAACCCCGATGCGCTCAAAGACGCGCAGGCGTCCGATGCCCGTCGGGCCAAGGGCGAAACGCTAGGCCCGCTCGACGGTATCCCCTACACGGCCAAGGACAGTTATCTGGTGAAGGGGCTGACCGCCGCCTCTGGAAGTCCCGCCTTCGCCAACCTGATCGCTTATCGCGATGCGTTCACCATCGAACGGCTTCGCGCCGCCGGGGCGATCTGCCTGGGCAAGACCAATATGCCGCCAATGGCCAACGGCGGGATGCAGCGCGGGGTGTATGGCCGTGCCGAGAGTCCGTACAACGCCGACTACCTCACCGCCCCTTTCGCTTCGGGCTCTTCGAACGGCGCCGGTACCGCAACCGCCGCCAGTTTCTCGGCATTTGGCTTGGCGGAAGAAACCTGGTCGAGCGGACGTGGCCCTGCCTCGAACAATGGCCTGTGCGCCTATACGCCTTCGCGTGGGGTGATCTCGGTGCGCGGCAACTGGCCGTTGACGCCGACGATGGACGTGGTCGTGCCGTTCGCCCGGACGATGGCGGACCTGCTCGAGGTGCTCGATGTGGTGGTGGCCGATGATCCCGACACACGCGGTGATCTATGGCGGATGCAACCTTGGGTGCCAATTCCGAGTGTCGCTTCGGTGCGCCCCGCTTCCTACGGATCGCTGGCCGCGAAAAGCGATGCGCTGAAAGGAAAGCGCTTCGGCGTGCCTCGTATGTACATCAACGCCGATCCCGACGCGGGCACCAGCGATGCGCCTGGCATCGGTGGGCCGACGGGCCAGCGCATCAACACCCGCCCTTCCGTGATCGGGCTCTGGGAGCAGGCGCGCAAGGCACTCGAAGCGGCCGGTGCTGAAGTGCTCGAGGTCGATTTCCCGCTGGTTTCCAATTGCGAGGGTGATCGTCCTGGGGCGCCAACGGTGTTTAACCGGGGCCTGGTGTCCAAAGAGTTCCTGCACCATGAGTTGTGGGATCTGACGGCCTGGGCGTTCGATGATTTTCTGCGAGCCAACGGCGATCCAAAACTCAATCGCCTGGTCGACGTGAACGGGCCGCTGATTTTCCCCCACGACCCGGGGACGCTGCCCAACCGCGAGGGCGATCTTGCCGCGGGCATGGACGAGTATGTACGGATGGCCGAACGCGGTATTACGCCGTGGGATCAGATCGACACGCTGCCGGATGGATTGCGCGGGCTGGAACAGACCCGTCGAATCGATCTGGAGGAATGGATGGATCGGCTGGGGCTCGACGCGGTGATCTTTCCGACGGTAGCCGACGTTGGGCCGGCGAATGCCGATGTCGATCCGAAGTCTGCGGACATCGCGTGGAGTAACGGGGTATGGGTTGCCAACGGCAATCTCGCCATCCGCCACCTGGGCGTTCCCACGGTTACGGTGCCGATGGGCGTCATGCCGGACATCGGCATGCCCGTCGGGCTGACATTTGCCGGTCGCGCCTATGACGACTCGACGCTGCTTCGCCTGGCTTCGGCGTTCGAGTCGACGGGGACGAAACGCTTGATCCCACCGCGCACCCCGCCCTTGTCGGGTAGCCAAAAATAGAAAGGTCGCAGGTTCCTGCAGAGGTTGAGTACACCCGTACCCATGCCCTGTAGGAGCCTGCGATCTTTGGGCCATTCATGCGAATTCCGGCAACAGTGTTTGTCCAGTCGGCTGCTATTTGAAAGAAGTTCAAACACCTAACATCGTCTCTACCCAGTGAGCCAATAGCGTCAGTATCCATTAGCTCACGAGGTAGCCACTCGAAAAACCGAGATGAGTTTTACGATCATCTCGGCCCCAGAGTAAACCTTGGACGATACGGTGAAGATAATGAAAACTTTAAAAATTGCGGTTCTTCTGGCACTTGCCGGTATAGGCGCACACGCCTTTGCAGACGATGGCCATTCAACTAACGCGACCAGCAAAACACCTGTTGAAATCTACACGTACGAAACGAAGCTCGACATTAAGAAAGTCATTTACCTCTCAGAGATTCCGGACGAGTGCAAACCGGTTCCGGTGCAAATGACCTATGAAGACTCTCACAATCAACGGCATATCATGCAATATCAAGTGATGGGCACTGGATGTTCAAACGGTTGAGTACCGTGCGGACGATGGAGGGTCGACACTCCTTGCCTGCGGTGCAACTCACTCAAAAACTGATGTTTTGCCTGAGCCTACGATTTTTTCATCGGATGCCAACATGCCCGGGATGTGATGTTTAAGAAACTCCACCCAAGTCTTTGTCTTCGCATCCACGAATTTTCGTGATGGGTATATTGCAAATAGATTCAACTCTTCAAGCCGATACTCCGGCAACACGCGCACTAACG
>NZ_JBFTMK010000116.1:0-10301 GCF_056396965.1 Pseudomonas sp. 05N434 | reverse complement strand
GCGCTGACCAGATGGTATTCCAGCGCGAAGAAGCGGTGCCCTCCGGGGCCATGAAACTGCTCACACGGTTTGGCAATGAAATGGGCACCATGCTGGTCAACGACAAACTGCGTCGCTACGAAGGTTACGATTACGAAAAAGTCATGYTGACCACGCAAATGGCCCTCAACCAATTGGCTGCGAATGACTTCGACGGCGCCCGCGCCGACATCAAGAAAACCCACGAACGCGAAGCACTGATTGCCCGCCAGCGCGAGCGGCAATACGAAGAGCTCGAAGAGCAGGCCAAGGCCCAGGGCATTTCGGTACGTTACAAGGATCTGCAAGGCTACCCGGTGACCACCCTCGATGCGCCAGCCGTCATCGAATTGAAAAACGGCTATCAGAGTGCCTTCAGTCATTACCTGGCTGGCTTCACCTATGAAGCCCTCGGCGAACGCGATCTCGCCGCGCCGGGCTATCGCCAGGCAATTGAATTGCGCCCGAACCTGCCGTTTCTCGAGCAGGCGTTGCGCAATCTCGACAAACCGCCGGCAAAAGCCGATGAAAGTGATGTGTTAATCATTGTCCAAAGCGGCCTGGCACCGGCACGCAGCTCGGTGCGCGTGCCGATTCCGGTACGGCTCAACGAAAATCTGGTGATCGTTGCCCCGATTTCTTTCCCGGTGATGATCCCGGACACCATCACGCCAGCATTCGACCACATCATCGTCGATGGTCGAAAACGGCCGCTGACCGCACTCAACAGCGTCACCGACATGGCCTTGCGCACCTTGCGTGATGATATGCCCGCCATCATCTCGCGGGCCATGTTCCGCGCCAACATGGCGGCTATCGGCCAGGCTGAGGAAAACCAACGCAACCCGGCCAAAGCATCGCTGGTGGTCACGCGCGAAGACCCATTCGAGGAGGCCGACACCCGCACATGGCGTACCTTGCCGGACAAAACCCTGGTCGCGCGTCTGCGGCTGAAAAAAGGTGAACACCTGTTCAGCGCGCCGAACGCGCCCGGCACCCCGCCGGTAACCCTGCGCATCGACCGCGACTTTCAAGTCATCAACCTGCGCACAATAAACACCGTGGCATTCGTCGTCGGAAAGACTTATGTGCAAACCTCGCCAGCGCCGGTATCAGGCCAGAAATAAGTAATGGCACGTTGTGAAAACATACAATTAAAAAGCCATTACATAGCCAGCATCCCTGTTTATAATGCCGCGCCGTCGTTCTCGCGATACGGCATTTAAGCTCCTCTTTTTATGAGGAATTGGCAGGGCGCCAGTCTCCCTGCCGATGGGTCCCAACAGCCCGACCAGCACGCGCGGCTGCTTATACTCAGGGAAGAAGTACCCCCTATGGCCTCTCGCGCCCTTACCTCGATCGCGCTCAGCGCTGTCACCTTGCTCTCCGGCTGTTCGGCTTTTCGCAACTACGATTCCGAACTGGCACAAACCAACCAGCAACTGGCTGCCGGCAACGTCGACGGCGCCTTGACCTTGTTGGAAAAGAACAACACCGGCGCCGACAAAGACCTGCTCTATTACTTCGAGAAGGGTGAACTGCTGCGCGCCAAGGGCGACTTGTCCGGCAGCCAGAATGCCTGGAGCAGCGCCGATCAGGTGGTGGGCAAGTGGGAAGACTCGGTCAAGCTCGACACCGAAAAGTACCTGGCTCAGTTCGGCAGCTTCCTGGTCAATGACAAAGTCCGTCGCTACGAAGGCTACGACTACGAGAAAGTCATGCTGACCACGCAGATGGCCCTCAACCTGCTGGCGGTGAACGACTTCGACGGCGCGCGCACCGCGATCAAGAAAACTCACGAACGTGAAGCGGTGATCGCCGACCTGCGCGACAAGGAATACCTCAAGAGCGAAGAGCAGGCCGAGAAGGAAGGCGTCAAAACCCAGTACAAGGATCTCCAGGGTTATCCGGTGGCCAGCCTCGACGCGCCAGAAGTGGTCAGCCTGAAAAACAGCTACCAGAGTGCGTTCAGCCATTACCTGGCCGGTTTCGTCTATGAAGCCCTGGGCGAGAAAGACCTGGCTGCACCGGGCTATCGCAAGGCCGCCGAATTGCGCCCGAACACCCCGCTGCTGGAACAGGCGCTGGTGAATCTCGACAAACCCGCCAAGGACGAGGACAGCGACATCCTGATCGTCGTGCAAAGCGGCCTGGCGCCGTCCCGCGACTCGATCCGCATTCCGTTGCCATTGCCGATCAGCAACCAGGTGGTGATCACACCGCTGTCGTTCCCGGTCATCAAGCCGGACACCTCGACCGCTCCCTTCGCCCAGATCGGCGTAGACGGTCAGCAGGTGAACCTGACGCAACTCAACAGCACCACCGCCATGTCCCGCCGCGCGCTGCGTGATGACATGCCGGGCATCATCCTGCGCACCACCGTCCGTGCCGTGACCAAAGGCGTGGCTCAGAAGAAGATCAACGAATCCAACCCACTGGCGGGTCTTGCGGTCGGGATCTCTTCAGCGGTGCTCGAAGGTGCCGATACCCGTACATGGCGCACCCTGCCAGACACCACTCAAGTCGTGCGTCTACGCTTGAAGAAAGGCGAGCACCAAGTCACCCTGCCGAGCGCCGTGGGCGGTTCGGTGGTCAAGATCACTGTGGATCAGCGCTATCAGGTCATCAGCCTGCGCGCCGTGGGCAATCAGGTATTCGCCAGCGGCCAGGCCGCTCATCTGATCCCGAGCGCCAACCCGACCACCGTGGCCAGCCTCAAACAACCTTAAGAACGGAGTCTTTGCATGCGCTTCAAACTCATCACTGTCGTCGCCCTGGCCTTGCTGGCCGGCTGCGCCACCCCGCCACCACCGGAGCCAGGCAGCGCTGCCAGCAAGGTCGTGGCCATGGGCAAGCTCAAGAACATCGTGGTCGGCGCCATGCGCGTGGCGCGGGAAAACGGCTTTATGACGGTCAACGCACAGCTGAGCAACACCAGCTACAACAACAAGACCTTCTACTACCGCTTTGCCTGGCTCGGCCCTGAAGGCTTCCCGGTTGCCGAAGAGGAAACCTGGAAAAGCCAGATGATGTACGGCGAGCAGACCAGTTTCATCCAGGCCATTGCGCCAACCGCCAAAGCCGTGGATTTCCGTCTCGAAATCAAAACGCCTTAAGCCCGACACCCTATTCGTTCAGTTCTAGAGAGCATTCCCATGTTTGCACGCTTTTCGTTCATCGCCGTCATCGCCCTCCTGGCCAGCGGTTGCGCCAACACTTCGCCGACGCTGGGCAGCAAAAACATCAGCTACGGCGACACCAAAGCCGTGGAAACCGTGACCAACGAGTTCGGCTCCACCGACCTGCAGATGATCGCCGAATCCATGACCCGCTCCCTGGCCCAGTCCGGCATCCTGCAAGGCCGTCCGGTGGTTCAGGTCTACGACGTGAAGAACAAGACCAGCGAGTACATCGATACCCGCGAAATCACTACCAGCATCAAGACCCAGCTGATGAAGTCCGGCGTCGCCCGTTTCGCCAGCGACAACACCGCAATGCAGAGCCAGGTCGACCAGCTCAAGCTGCAAAACCAGAGCGGCCTGTACAAGAAGAGCACCGTGGCCAAGACCGGCAACATGATTGCCGCCCAATACCGTCTTGAAGGTTCGATCAGCTCGATCGTCAAGCGCAGCAGCGACTACAAGGACGTCTTCTACAAATTCAGCCTGCAATTGATCGACGTTGAAAGCGGTCTGGCCGAGTGGATGGACGAAAAAGAGATCCGCAAAACCACGGAGCGTTAATCGATGCGCACATGGATTGGCATGATGGCCCTGGCTTGCGCATTCAGCGTGCAAGCGGCCCCGAAAGTTGCAGTAGCGGATCTGGCGTACCAGGAGCGCGTGGAGCAATACGTCCACACTGTTTCGGCACAGAGTAACCATAGCCAGAGCTATTACGGCGCCAGTGGTTCTTCCAGTTACGAAGAGTACGAAGCCACCAACAGCTACATCGAGCAAGGCGAGTTGCGCAAATTCACCGGCGACATCAAGGGCGAGATCCTGCGCACCGGGATGTTCCAGTTGGTGCAGGGCACGCCTTACACGGCATCGTCCAAAGGCGACGTGTATGACGTGATCAAGCGCATCAAGGCCGGTAGCTTCAAGGGTGCCGACTATGTGCTGTTCGGCACCGTGTCAGACATCGACTTCACCCGCGACATGAACGAGCTGGCCAACACCGACAGTTACTCGGCGGTGCTGGCGTTGACGCTGGTGGCGGACTTCAGCCTGATCAACACCAAGACCTTCGAGATCACCTCGGCCTTCACGGCGATGGGCGAAGGTCAGGACACCAAACTGGTGAATGGCCGGGACATCCGGGTTTCCCTGAACCGCCCACGGGTGGTGCGTGACGTGTCCAAGGCGTTGGGTGAAGACGTGGCTTCACAACTGAGCCAACAGCTCGGTGGTGGCGGTTACGAGCAGCCGGGGCAGGCACCGCTGCGTAATAACCTGCCGCGAGATACGGCGCCGGTGATTCTGCACTGATCTCAGACTGGCCACTCTGTAGTAATGAAAAAGGCGACCTCAATAGGTCGCCTTTTTTGTGCCTGAAGCTTTATGTCGCTGCTTTGCGCAAAGTCGCCATGAATGCCGCCGCGCCGATGAACAGCCCGGCAAAAGTGCGGTTCATGCGTTTCTGCTGCCTGGGCGTGCGCAACAAACGCAGGACCTTGGCCGCCAGCCCGGTGTAGCCGGCCATGACGATCAGGTCGACACAGATCATGGTCACGCCGAGGATCAGGTACTGGGCCACCAGCGGCGCGTGGGGATCGATGAATTGCGGCAGCACCGCGAGCATGAACACCAAAGCCTTGGGGTTGCTGACGTTCACTAGAAAACCGCGGAACACCAGCGCCATCGGCTTGCCGATCTGCCGAATGGCAGCGTCGTCGCTCATCTCATTGGGCAGCGCGCGCCATTGCTTGACCGCGAGGTAGACCAAGTAAGCCACGCCGAACCATTTGATCGCATAAAAGGCAGTGGCGGAGGCCGCGAGGATCGCACCGACACCGGCAGCGACAATCGCAATTTGCAACGCCAGGCCCAGTTGCAGACCCAGGGCGTTCCAGTAACCGCGCCAGAAACCGTAGCGCAGGCCGCTGGACATCGACGCAATGGCGCCGGCACCGGGGGAAAGACTGATTACCCAGCAGGCGGCAAAAAATGCCAGCCATGTTTGAAGCAGCATTGCACACCTCGACTCAGACTCGTGACAAACGTCTAAGCTAATGCGCCTTACGACCAATGACTACCGATTTTTTGCAGGACAGAGTGACTGCCGACCAGCGTTGACGGCGGTAGCGTCCTATCGAGCCTGCTTTTCGAACCCGTTTGAAGGAAATACATCAGTACCGCGCCAGCGTCGAACCGAGCGCTGGAAGAACAGGCTGTTGGGCACTTGCACCATGGCACTGCCGGTACCGAGCTCTTCGGCTTCGATCAGCGTGGTGTAGAGCAGATTGATCGCCACCACCCGGCCCTTGACGCCCGGCTTGTCGGTGGTGTCCACCAACTCGACCACATCGCCGATTCGGAATGGGCCGACGGTGAAGATCAGGATCGCGCACAACAGATTGGACAGCACGCTCCACATGGCGAAAAACGCCACGGCAGCCACCGCCACGAAGCCGGACAACGCGGTCCAGAGCACCGTGGCCGACACCCCAAGACGCTCCAGCACGAAGATCAGCGCGCTACCCATGATCAGCCAACGCAAACCACCGCGCAGCGGCATCAAGAACTGCGGCGGGAACGGGTAACGCTCGCCCAAGCGAGTCAGGCCTTTAGCGACGACGCGCTGAGCGACATAGCCGGCCAGCAGGATCAGCAGGATTTGCACGACCAGCCAGAGCGGCTCGACCCACATCGCCGGCAACGGCAGCTTGAAGGCCTCCATCAAGACAGCGCCTCCAGCTCCGCCTGCATACTTTCGAGCAATTCGAGCGCTTCCATCCAGGCTTCTTCCAGCTCGGCTTCACGCACCTTCAGCCGGGCCTGCTCGGCCAGCAGATCACGCAATTCGTTCTTGCGTGCCGGCTCGTAAATATCGCTGTCGCCGAGGCTGGCGTCGATCTTCGCCAGTTTCTCGTGCAGCTTGCCCAACTCGGCTTCGAGCTTGTCGGCCTCGCGCTTGTGCGGTGCCAGTTGCTGACGCAACGCGGCGGCGGCCTGGCGCTGGGCTTTCTTGTCGGTCTTGTCCGGGTTGACCGGGGTATTGCTGACCGGCACGTTGCGCTGACGGTACTCCACCAGCCAACGGGTGTAGTCTTCCAGGTCGCCGTCGAACTCCTCGACCTTGCCGTCTGCCACCAGATAGAAATTGTCGGTGGTGCTTTTAAGCAAATGACGATCGTGGGAGACCACCAGAACCGCGCCACTGAATTCCTGCAACGCCATGGTCAGCGCCAGGCGCATTTCCAGGTCCAGGTGGTTGGTCGGTTCGTCGAGCAGCAACAGGTTCGGTCGGCCCCAGGCGATCAGCGCCAGGGCCAGTCGCGCCTTTTCGCCACCGGAGAAATTCAACACCGGCTCATCGATACGTGCACCCCGGAAGTCGAAACCACCGAGGAAGTCACGCAGGGTCTGCTCACGTTCGGTTGGCGCCAGGCGCTGCAAGTGCAGCAACGGGCTGGCCTTGGAATCGAGGGAATCCAGTTGATGCTGGGCGAAGTAACCGACCACGGTGTTCTCGCCCCGGGTCAGTCGGCCCGCCAATGGCTCGAGCTCACCGGAGAGGTTCTTGATCAGGGTCGATTTACCGGCACCGTTGGGGCCGAGCAAACCGATCCGCGCGCCAGGGGTCAGTTGCAGCTTGACCTTCTCCAGCACGGTTTTTTCGCCATAACCCAAGCAAGCGTCCGATAGATCGATCAGCGGGCTGGAGATTTTCTGCGATTCGCGAAAGACGAAATCGAACGGCGAATCGACGTGCGCGGCGGACAGCTCTTCCATCCGCTCCAGCGCCTTGATCCGGCTCTGGGCCTGACGGGCCTTGGTGGCCTGGGCCTTGAAGCGGGCAATGTAGCTTTCCATGTGCGCACGTTGCGCCTGTTGCTTCTCGTACGCCTGCTGTTGCTGTGCCAGACGTTCGGCACGGGCCCGCTCAAACGCGGTGTAACCGCCGCGATACAGGGTGATCTTGCGTTGATCGACGTGAGCTACGTGATCGACCACGGCATCGAGGAAGTCCCGGTCGTGGGAAATCAGCAATAAAGTGCCGGGGTAGCTTTTGAGCCACTCTTCGAGCCAGATGATGGCGTCGAGGTCCAAGTGGTTGGTCGGTTCGTCGAGCAACAACAGGTCCGAGGGGCACATTAAAGCCTGCGCCAGATTCAGACGCATCCGCCAGCCACCGGAGAAATCTCCTACTTGCCGGTCCATTTGCTCGTTGGTGAACCCAAGGCCCGCCAATAGCTTGCGAGCCCGGGCATCGGCGGTGTACCCATCGGCGCTGTCGAGCTCCGAGTGCAGGCGGGCCTGAGCGGCGCCGTCATGGGCCGCTTCGGCCGCCGCCAGGTCGCGTTGCACCTGACGCAGGCGCAGGTCGCCATCGAGCACGTAGTCGACCGCCAGGCGCTCGAGGGTGTCGACCTCCTGGCGCATGTGGGCGATGCGCCAGTCGGCCGGCAGGAAGCAGTCACCCGAGTCCGGGTGCAGCTCGCCCCGAAGCAAGGCGAACAGGCTCGATTTGCCGGCGCCGTTGGCACCGATGAGGCCGGCTTTGTGGCCGGCGTGCAGGGTCAGCTCGGCGTCTTCTAGCAGACGTTGCGGGCCACGCTGTAAAGTCAGGTTCTGAAGTCGAATCATAATGGCGGCGGAGTCTACCAGCTTCGCTCGCAACTGGCGCGAGTAGCACTATGTCCTCTGACCTGTGGAGCTTTTCCCTCGACACTTACGCCCTTCCCGGCGTTGAACACGCCTGCCTGCAATTGCAGGCAGCGGGTGTGAATGTGTGCCTGCTGCTCTGTGGATTGTGGCTGGGGCAACGTGGAGTCGCCTGCAACGAACAACGCTTGCAGCTGCTACGCGATGTAGCCGGGCCTTGGGACGTGGATGTCGTGCAACCGTTACGCACCTTGCGCCAGCAATGGAAAGCCGCTGCCAGCGAGGATGCCGGTCTGGATGATTTGCGCGAAAAAGTGAAGACACTGGAGATGGAAGCCGAAAGGCATTTGTTGCTGCGACTGGAGCGTTTGGCGCAGAGTTGGCCGCAGTGTGGAGCGACCGATCCAACGGCCTGGCTGGAAGGTATGGCAGCAGGCGCCGCCAWCCTGAGCCGCGACGCGCTGCATCAGCTGCGCGTCGCGGTAACCGGCACTTAGGAAGCGCTGGTTGGGGTAGTGCTGGTGCTCGACGATGCCGCTGGCGCAGGCGAAGCTGTCGAGGTAGTGGCTACCGGAGCCGGCGAAGCCGATGCAGCTGGGGCCGGGGCCGGGGTTGCTGGCTTGGCGACAGGTGCGGCAGTCGGCTTTGCAGCAACGACTGGCTTTTTCACGGCCGGTTTTGCTGCTGGCTTGGCGGCAGGTTTTGCAGCCGGTTTGGCAGCGGCAGGTTTGGCTGCTGGTTTCGCTACAGCTGGTTTGGCGGCAGTGGCTGACTTGGCAGCGACGGCAGGTTTCGCAGCAGCAGTTTTGGCAGCCGGTTTAGCGGCGGGTTTGGCTGCAGTTTTTGCAGCAGGTTTCGCCGCCGGTTTTGCAGCAGGCTTGGCTGCAGGCTTGGCTGCAGCGGTTTTAGCCGCGACAGGTTTGGCGGCAGTTTTGGCTRCTGGTTTTGCAGCAGGTTTAGCGGCCGGTTTGGCAGCTGCAGTTTTCGCCACGGCGGGTTTGGCAGCCGTGGTTTTGGCAGCGGGTTTAGCGGCAGCTGTTTTGGCAGCGACTGGCTTAGCGGCAGGTTTGGCAGCTGTCGTTTTAGCTGCTGGTTTCGCAGCGCTGGCAGCGACTGGTTTTTTCGCCGCAGGTTTTGCGGCTGGTTTCGCTGCAGCTTTTACCGGTGCTTTGGCGGCGGTTTTTTTAACAGGAGCCGCAGCAGGCTTGGCCGGTGCTTTTGCAGCAACCGGTTTGGCAGCGGCTTTCTTCGCAGGTGCCGCGGCTGGCTTGGCCGAACGCAGGGACAACGCCTTGCCGACAGCCTCTTGGACACGACCGACACCCTGGGCCAGTTTCAGGCTTTCTTGAGCGTCGCGTTTGAGTTGCAGGATGTAGCTGCGAGTTTCGGACTGACGAGCCTTGAGGGCGTCGAGCAGGTCCTCAAGTTCTTTCACCGCATCTTTGGCCTTGGCTTGTGCCTTGGCTTTGCCGGCCGCCGCAGCGTCCTGCAATTTGGTGCGGGATTTATGCAGTTTTTCCTGCGCTTTTCCGCGCTGCTTTTCCAGTTTGGCGAGCAGTTTTTCAGCATCAGCCAAGGCTTGGGAACAAGCGTTTTCCAAGTGCTCGAGCAGGCTGCCCGAGAGTTGTTGGAGTAAGTGCAACGGAGTATTTACTGGCTTCTTGGTGGCCGACATGGTTTACCTCCTGGCTGACGTGAATGCGGCTCATACTAGACCTCTGCTGCAACCGCCGCTAGGGCATGTTGACAGTATCGAAAGCGCTGCGTTGCAACGAAGTAAAAATGTTCTGCGCTTACGCAAAACCAGTTCACCTTCGAGAGCATTCACACTGGCATAATCCTGCGCATCTCAGGTCGGAGAGTGCCTATGTCGCGCTACCTTTTTTTATCGCTGTGCATGTTTTTTTCCGTGGTCCAGGCCGCCGAAAAAACCACCACAAATGACGCTCACGATCTCGCTTACAGCTTGGGTGCGAGCCTTGGCGAACGCTTGCGCCAGGAGGTTCCGGACCTGCAACTTCAGGCACTGCTCGAAGGTTTGCAGCAAGCCTACCAAGGTAAGCCGCTAGCGCTGAAAGACGAGCAGATCGAACAGATTCTTGCCGAGCACGAAGCCCAGGTCGCCGAGCAACCCGCCGTCGCGCAAAGCGAAGTTGCCCTCGAAAAAGAGCGGCGCTTTCTCGATGAGGAAAAAACCAAACCTGGCGTCCGTCAATTGGCAGATGGAGTATTGCTGACCGAGCTGGCTCCCGGAACTGGCGCGAAGGCAGGACCGAACGGCAAAGTCCAGGTGCTGTATATCGGTCGTCTACCTGATGGCACCGTGTTCGATCAGAACAGTCAGCCGCAGTGGTTCAGTCTTGATAGTGTGATCAGCGGCTGGCGTAGCGCGCTGCAAAATATGCCGGTCGGCGCAAAATGGCGCCTGGTAATTCCATCGGCGCAAGCCTATGG
>NZ_JBFTMK010000115.1:0-16881 GCF_056396965.1 Pseudomonas sp. 05N434 | reverse complement strand
CCTTTGTGGCGAGGGGGCTTGCCCCCGTTCGGCTGCGAAGCAGTCGTAAAACCATTGTTCTCGGTGTACCTGATACACCTCGATTGCAGGTTTTGGGGCTGCTTCGCAACCCAGCGGGAGCAAGCTCCCTCGCCACAGAAAGGTCCGACCGCTTGGGGTTTTGTGTTTAAAGGTATGTCAGCAGGAACGGTGTGAGGCTACACAGTCGTGCGTCGCTGCCTACAGCAATGCCGGAAGCCACTGACTGGTGCGCTTTTGAGCTGATCTTTATCGTTTGTGTGTCGCTGCCAATTCAGCGACCGGGACTGGAAACCCCGATGAGTTACTGGCGCCAAAGCGCCCTTCATAACGTATGCTTGCGCACCTTTCAAAGTGTGCACTCCGTTATGGCGGCTGTGCGCGGGAGACCTTCGGGTCGACCGGGTTGCCGTACCCCGGGTTTCCAGCCTGCGTACAGCTGTCACCCCTTCGTCTTGGAAACCGAATGGGCCAGCTCCAACCCTATACGGTGATTCACTATGTTCAAAGCTACTCCCAATCCCCCGGAAACCGGCGTCGATTCCCAAGCATCACTCGATGCAGAAAAAATGAAGGAAGCCGCCGACCGCGCCTTCTCCCATTACTTCCCTCCGCTCCACGAAAAACCGGCCAAACGTACCTGACACACATCGATGACAGGTTTTGGGGCCGCTTCGCGACCCAGCGGGAGCAAGCTCCCTCGCCACAGGGTCCGGTCAGACCAGACCCGCATTCACAAGCAGGTCTTCCAGCGCGAGCAAGTCAGGCACCTTGGCCACTTGCTCCCCCACCTGCACCGCCGCCTTCTCCAGCGAACACAACGGCACGTCAACATAACTCAACTGACTGTCGAGCTTGTAAGAACGCGGAATCCCCTGCACCAGCAGCGCAATGAACTTCAACTCAGGCCGCCCGCCAAGGGCATTGAGGATGACGATCCGCGCCCGTTCCCCGATCACCACTTTGTTGCCACACGCCGACTCGAAACTGAGCAGTGGAATCTGCCGTTCGCGCCAGGTCACCCGCCCCAGGTACCACGGCGGTGTATCGAGATCGAAAGCCCCCGGCTGATAGTCGATGAGTTCGGCGACGGCGACGTTGGGCAGGATCAGGTTGCGGTCGGCCAGGGGCAGCAGCAAACCGGTGAGGTTGCTGGAGCGGTGCTCATGCATGGGTTTTGCTCCAGCGGGCGATGCTGTCGAGCAGCACCGATTCCTGATACGGCTTGCCGAGGTAGTCGTTGACGCCGATGGCCATGGCGCGGTCGCGGTGTTTTTGACCCGTGCGGGAGGTGATCATGATGATCGGCAGATGCTGCAAGCGTTCGTCGGCGCGCACTTGGGTCGCCACTTCGAAGCCGTCCATGCGTGGCATTTCGATGTCCAGCAGCATCAGGTCGGGCATGTGTTCTTCCAGCAGCAACATGGCGTCGACACCGTCCTTGGCGGTCAGCACGTTCATGCCGTGGCGTTCCAGTAGACGACTGGTGACCTTGCGCACGGTGACCGAATCGTCGACCACCAGCACCAGCAACGGCCGTTGCGCCTCGGGCTCGACGTCCTGTGTCACCGGTCGTTGCGGCACCTGCGCTTGCATCGCGCGGATCGGCGCCAGCAAGTCGAGAATCAGCACCACCCGACCATCGCCGAGAATCGTCGCACCGGACAAACCCTGCACTGCGGCAAATTGCGGGCCGAGGCTTTTGACCACGATTTCCCGGGTGCCGGCCATGGCGTCCACCTGCACCGCAACGTGCCGTTCGTTGCACTGCACCAGCAATACCGGCAACGGCAGGCTCTGGCCCAGCAGTTTCGGGCGGGTACTGGTTTTCAGCAGATCGCCGAGGTAGCACAGCTCATAGCGTTGCCCGGCGTATTCGTAGCTCGGTGGATCGAGCCGGTAGTGCCCTTCGAGTTCGTTGGGCAGCACGCGAACGATGCCGTCGATGGTGTTCAGCGGGATCGCATATTGATCCTCCCCGCACTGCACCATCAGCGCGCGGTTGACCGACACGGTGAACGGCAGGCGAATCCGGAAATGCACGCCCTGCCCCGACGTCGAGTCGATGCTCATGGTCCCGCCGAGCTGCCGGACTTCTTCGTGAACCACGTCCATGCCGACGCCACGCCCGGAGATCTGGGTGATTTTCTCGGCGGTGGAAAACCCCGGTTGCAGGATGAATTGCAGCACGTCGCGATCGCTGATGTCGCTGTCCGGGGCGAGCAAGCCGCGCTTGATCGCCTTGCGCCGCACGGCGTCCAGCGGCACGCCGGCACCGTCGTCGCAGATGTCGAAAATGATGTCGCCGCCCTCTCTCGACAAGTCGAGGGTGATCTTGCCCTGGGCCGGTTTACCGGCCGCGATCCGCACCTCGGCCGATTCCAGCCCATGGTCAACGGCGTTGCGCARCATGTGTTCCAGCGGCGCGGCCATGCGCTCGAGGACATTGCGGTCCATCTCGCCTTCGGCGTTGCCGACGATGAACTCCACATCCTTGCCCAGCTCGCTGGAAACCTGACGGACGATGCGCTTCAAACGCGGCAGCATTCGCTCGAACGGCACCATGCGCGTGCGCATCAGGCCTTCCTGCAATTCGGTGTTGATGCGGCCCTGCTGTTGCAGCAGGTTTTCCGCATCCTGATTGCGCCGGTCGAGGGTTTCCTTGAGGTCAAGCAGGTCGGAGGCGGACTCGAACAATGCCCGCGACAGCTGTTGCAACTGCGAGTGGCGGTCCATCTCCAGCGGGTCGAACTCTTCATAACCCAGGCGCTCGGCCTCGACTTGCTGACGGCTGAGAATCCGCCCCTGGGTTTCGGTATCGAGGCGGCGCAACTGGTCGCGCATGCGCTCGATGGTGGTTTCCATTTCGCTCAGGGCCACCCGCGCATCGTTGACCTGTTGTTCGATACGGCCACGGAAGATCGAAGTCTCCCCGGCCAGGTTGACCAGGTCGTCGAGCAACTCCGCCGAGACCTTGACCGTGTCGGCGCCTTCGGGTTGCAACGCGGCTGGCTCGGCTTTGGGCGCTGCGGGCATCGCCACCGGTGTCGGTGTTTCGGGCACCGCCGGGTGGCTGAAATTCTTGATCGCCTCGATCAGCTGATCGGCCGGTGGAAGTGGCTGACCGGCGCGAGTGGCGTCGAGCATCTGCGCCAGTCGGTCATGGCTGCTTTGCAACAGCGTGAACAGCGCCGCGGTCGGTTGCAGCGCGCCAGCGGACAAGCCTTCGTAGAGGAATTCCAGCTCATGGGCCAGGTCGCCGATCGGCGCGATTTCCACCATTCGCGCGCCACCCTTGAGGGTATGCAGGTCGCGCAGCAGGGTTTCCACTTCCTGACGATTCGAAGGCTCGGCCTGCCAGCGCAACAGCGCCGCGCCGGAGTTTTCGATGATGTCGAAACCTTCTTCGAGGAAGATTTCCAGAAGCTCGGGATCATGCCCCGGCGAGTCGTTGCTGGCCGCCGGTTCGATCACCTCGGCACTGCCGGCATTACCCAGACGAAACTCACGAATGGCCTCGATCAATTCGCCCGGATCGCCCAACGGACGGTTGTGCTGCAACTGTTCGAGGAACACGGCCAGTCGGTCATGGCTCTGTTGCAGCAACTGCGCCAGCGCTTCGCTGTGGCTGTAACGGCGGTCCACCAGGCCTTCGTAAAGGCTTTCCAGTTCATGGGCCAGATCGCCGACCGGCTCGACCTCGGCCATCCGCGCACCGCCCTTGAGGGTGTGCAAATCGCGCTGTAAAGACAGTAGCGGCGCGGCGTTTTCCGGGTCGCTCAACCAGCGTTGCAAGGCCTGGCCGGCGCTTTCAAGGATATCCACCGCTTCCTCAAGAAAGATCGAAACGATTTCGTCGTCCAGATCCACCTCAGTCGCGGCCTGCTCCAGCTCGGCCGTGGCGCTGCCCAGTTCTCGAATACTCAGGGTGCGGCTGCCATCACTGCGAATCAGGCCCATGGCGGATGGGTCGAGACTCTCATCCAGCAAGTCGCGCAAGGCCCGCACCCGCTGCGGTTGCGCAGTGACTTCCTGGCCGGCAGCCAGTTCATCGAGCATGTTGATCAGCGCTTCGTGGGCACTTTGTGCTTCGTGGAAGAACCTGTCGCTGACCGCCAGGCTGCTTTCTTCCACAGCGCCATAGAGATCGAGCAAGGCTTCACAGAGTTCATCCACCGGATGCAGGTCGGCCAGGTGCGCGCCTTCGCCGAGTGTCGTCAATTCGTCCAGCAGTGCGCTGAGTTCCTGGCGCTCGCCGGGATGCTGCTGCCAGCGCTGCAACAGGCTTTCGGCGTCCAGCAGGATGTCCATGCCCTGGGCGAGGAAGTTGTTGATCAGTTGCGGGTCGCGTTTGATCCGCAGCCCCGTGCCGGGCGCGCTCGACAGACTTTGCAAATGTTCGGCCAGCAATGTCCGGGTGCGTTCAATCAACGAACGGGCGCCGGGGATTTCGGCCAGCGGGTCGCTCTTGAGCTGTCGCAGCCCCAGGCGGAACAAGCCTTCGGCTTCCAGCAGCAACTCGACTTCGTCCAGGTCGAGGGCAATCCGGTGCGCCTTGTACTCCCGGGCCAGTTGATCCAGCGACGCCGCCAGCTCGGCAATCGGCAGCACGCCGGCCATCGACGCGCTGCCCTTGAGGGTGTGCAAGGCTCGCTGCAACTCGTCACTGGCCTGCAGCGGTACGTGCTCGGCAGCCTGATCGAGGAAGCGATTGAGGCTGTTCAAATGGGTTTCGGCTTCGTTGCGGAAGATCTCCAGCAACAGCGGATCGAGCGCCGCGACATCCTGCGCGTCCTCATCGGACAGCGGTTCATAACCCTTGGCGAGGGCATGGGCGCGGGCGGCCAATTGATCGACATCGTTGCGCTGGCGCTGGGCGTTGGYGGCGAACTCGGCCACCAGTTCCGGCAGCAACTTCAGCGCGTCGCCCACCAGTTGCTGCACTGCAGGCAAAGGTGCAACGCTGTGTTCAAGCACGCGGTTGAGCAGGTTTTCCACCGCCCAGGCCAGCTCGCCCAGCACCAACGCGCGGACCATCCGGCCACTGCCCTTGAGGGTGTGGAAGGCGCGGCGTAATTCACTCAAAACCGATGTGCTGTCGGGATTGGCCGACCAGCGCGGCAGGTACTCCTGGAGGATTTCCAGAACTTCGTCGGTTTCTTCGAGGAAGACTTCCCGCAGTTCATCGTCCACCGGTTGTTCATCGGCGGGCGGCGGCAACAGACTACCGGGCATCGTCAGTGCCGGCGGGTTGACGGACGACACCGGGCTGGCCAGTACATCGGCCAACGACTGGACGGTTTCGGGGTCGTCCAGCTCCTGCATGTCCTGCATCACCAGGGCTTCACTGGGGCTGAGCACATCCTCAAGCTTCGGCACGTGCTGTTCGCTGGGGAAACAGCCGAGTGCGGCCAGGCCTTTTTCCGCAACGTCGAGCAGTTGTTCACCGGGCGCTTCGGGGTCGTCGCTGAGACGCTCCAGGTAATACTCGATGCTGGTGATGACGTCAGCCAGGCTGTCCAGTTGCTGCCAGCCGGGCTGCCCCGGGTCCACCAATAGATGCTCGCGGATGAAACCGTTACAGGCCTCGACCAGGCTCGCCGCGCGGGCCAACGGAATCATCGCCAGCGCACCGCGCACTTGGGTCAGCAATGCCGGCAACGGTTGCAAATGCTGACGGTCCCAGTCGGCGTCGATGTAGTCGACGATCATGTCCTTGGCCTGCTGCAGGCAGATGCGCGCTTCCTTGATCACGATCTGGTGGATCTGCGTCAGGTCGGTGGTCGGCAGACGGCTGTCTTCCTGGCTTTCCGGCTCCACGGTGCCGACCATGCCGGCCAGGGTCGCTTCGACGTAGAGCAAGGCCCCGGCGACGTCCATGAGGGTCGCGTCGTTAGGTTCGCGCTGGCCCTGGGCGAGGCTCAGCACCACCGCCAGTTGATCGATGATGACCTTGCGCGGCTGGCCGAAACCGAGCACCGCCAGGGTGTCGGAGATTTGCCGCAGCGGCGCCAGCAGGCTTTCGAGGTCCGAGGTGCGCTGGCGGTCGCTGCGCACGAACAGRTCCAGGCGCTCCTTGACCCGCACCAGCTCTTCGCACAACGCCGCCAATACCGAACGCATGGCATCGCGATCAGGGCCGGCCAGCCTCGCCCGTTCTTCATCGACCATCGCACTGTCGGGTAGCGCGTCGTCCAGTGAGTAGCGATCTTTCATGGTCAGCATCTGCCCGGTGGGGTGTTCGGCCTTGGCAATATAGAACAACAAACTCTTGAGCAGCTCTGGCGGTGCCGGTTGATTGATCGCGGGCATGCCTTGCTCGAGCAGACGCTTGAGCTCTTTGTCGGCCTCCTTGAACAGGCTGCGCAACGCGGGGCTGTTGGCGATCGAGCCATTGCGCATGCCTTCGACCAGCGCCGAAGCGACGTGCCATAACGGGCTCAGCGGCGCATTGCCGCACAGCCCTTCAAGGCGTGCAAAAACCCTGGCCAGGTAAGCCAAGTGGGTTTCGTCATCCTGCTCGCGCAGCAAGCCGACCAGCGCCATCTGCAGCATTTGCCGCAACTTGCGCAGCACATTCGGCAAGTCGGACGGTTCCAGCAGCGCCAGGGCCTCTTCGCTCAGGGGCGGCAGTTCCGGAAGTTGCGGGCTGAACAGGCTGGTTTCCGACAACAGGCTTTCGCCACGGGCACTGCGCAGGTCGTTGATCAGCGGCAACACCACCAGCGGCAGGTCACGCCGGGCGCCTTGCACCCGGTCGAGGTAAGTCGGCAATTGCCCCAGGGCATGCAGCAGCAGACGAATGGCCTCGTCGCGATGGCTGATGCGGTTCTGCTGTAAGGCGCTGGTCAGTTGCTCGATCTCTTCGGCGAGCAGCGCCGCGCCGTAGAACTCGACCATCTGCAAACTGCCGTGCACCTGATGGACACAGGCCAGGCACTCACTCAGCGCGTGCGTCGCCTGCGGGTCGTCGATCAGGGTTTCGATCGCCCGATGAGCCTGCTTCAGCGTTTCGGCAATCTCGCCCTTGACCCATTCGAGGGCCACATAGTCGTGCCGATCACCCATAACTACTCCAATCAAATGCATACGCCCTGAGGCGGTTCAAGCGTTGTCCGCAGCTTGCGCAGGCTTGGCCGGCAAGGTGAAACCGGACACCGAACGCCGCAGCTGGCTGGCCATTTTCGCCAGGTTGCCAATGCTCTCGGCAGTGGCGGTGGAGCCGGACGAGGTCTGCGTGGTGATCTGCTGGATCACGTTCATCGTCAGGGAAATCTGGCCGGCCGAAGACGTCTGTTGCTGCGCGGCGTTGGAAATACTCTGGATCAATGCCGCGAGGGTCTTCGATACGCCTTCGATTTCTTCCAGGGCCACTCCGGCATCCTGCGCCAGACGCGCGCCGCGCACCACTTCGGTGGTGGTCTGCTCCATGGAAATCACCGCTTCGTTGGTGTCGGTCTGAATTGCCCGCACCAGCGTTTCGATCTGCCGGGTCGCCGCGGACGAGCGCTCGGCCAGCCGCTGTACTTCGTCGGCCACCACCGCAAAACCGCGCCCGGCGTCACCGGCCATGGACGCCTGAATGGCCGCGTTGAGGGCGAGGATGTTGGTCTGATCGGCAATGTCATCGATCAGGCTGACAATGTCGCCGATTTCCTGAGAAGACTCACCGAGGCGCTTGATGCGCTTGGCGGTGTCCTGGATCTGTTCGCGAATATTGTCCATGCCGTGGATGGTGTTGTGCACCACTTCGTTGCCCTTGTTGGCAATTTCCACCGAGCGCTCGGCCACCGCTGAGGATTCGGCGGCATTGGCCGAGACCTGATCGATGGACTCGGCCATGTCGTTGATCGCCATGGAGGCTTCGGAAATCTGCTGCGCCTGATGCTCCGAGGCCTGGGCCAGGTGCATCGCGGTGGCCTGGGTTTCCTGCACGGCGGCGGCGACCTGGCCGGCGGTGAGGTTGATGGTCGCCACCAGATCGCGCAACTGGTCGACGGAATAGTTGATCGAGTCGGCGATGGTCCCGGTGAAGTCTTCGGTCACCGAGGCGGTCACGGTCAGGTCACCGTCGGCCAGGTCTTCAATTTCGTCCAGCAGGCGCATGATCGCGCTCTGATTGCGCTCGTTCTTCTCAGCGGTTTCACGCAACTGACGGTTGGTTTCGCGCACCATCACCAGGCCAATGAGAATGATCGACATCAACGCGAGCAAACCCAGCACGTAGCCGCCGATGGTATCGGTGTTGCGCCCGCCGGCGAGGTTTTCGAAACGGCTGGCCAAGTGCGAAGCTTCATCGAGCAGGGTTTGCGACAGGGTAAAAATGTTGCTGGCCGATTCGCGGACCTTGAACAGCTCCGGCGAGGTTTCGAGGATTTCGTCCACCGAACCCGAGACGAATTCGAACAGTTCGGAAATCTCGGTCAACCGGGCACGGGCATCGCGGTCTTCGACCTGGCTGATTTTCAGCGCCGCATTGCCCTGAAGCATGCCGTTGAGCACCTGGCCAAAACGCGCCGCATCGCGACCGAAGGCGTCGGCGGCCTGCTGCGAGTTTTCGTCGCCGGACAGCACGGTGTTCACTGCACCGAGAATCCGCTCGGCCAGCAGCGACTGACGCTGGGCCATCGCCACCTGAGCGGCCGGGGCGCCACGTTGCAGGAGGGTTTCGACGACCTTTTCGTACTCGACCTGCAATTGCGGCACGGTTTCGGCCAGCGTCGCGGCGACTTGATGCAATGACAACACGGTCTGTTCGCTGGAGAGAATGGCGTCGGTGTTTTTCAGCAGCCGCTCCCAATCCAGCTGTACCGCGCGCATTTCCGGGCGCACGGTGGACGGTGCCGGCGGCAGGCCGGTGGAGGGATCGCCTTTCTTCAGATAGCCCCAACGCAGGGCGAAGTCGTTGCGCGCATCGCTGAGCAACTTGAACGCCGCGGCCTTGCCAGCGGCGGCTTCGGTGGCGTTCTTGGCGATGCGTTGCGACAGCACCCGCAGCTCACCGGCGTGGCCGATGTACTGCTTGTCGTAATTCGCCTGGGTGTTGAGGTACGCGAAGTTGGCGAACAGCAGCATGATGAAGATGATCAGCGCGATGAACAGCACGATGATCTGCGACCGGCTGCGCGACCCTTCCGGCGTACCTGCGTTTGCTTTAATCATCGGTCCTCGCCTGTCCTGCCCAATTCAACCTACTCCCCGGCTACAGCGCTACATTCATGAAACCTTGCGACTGCGCCAACGCAAACGGGCTGAACACCTGCCAATTCTGTTCACGCTGAAAGCGGCCTTTGACGAACGGCGCGATCGGCCCCTGCAGCTCGTCCATGGGCACCGGCTCCAGGCTGTCCTGGGCAAAGTGCTGCAAGCCGAAGACCTCATCGACCAGCAACCCGGCGAACACGTCGTTGTGCTCCACCACCAGTATCCGCCGCTGCTTGCGCAGGGCCGACAGTTCATGGCCGGCCTCATAACCATAAAAGAAGCCGTACACATCCATGATCGGCAGCAGCCGCCCACGCAGGTTCGCTACGCCCTTGACCCAGGGCTTGACCCCCGGCATTTGGGTAACGCGCGGTTCGTGCAGGACTTCGCTGACTTCGCCCATGGGCGCGACGTACCCGTGCTCGCCCAAGCGAAAACCGATGCCGCTCCAGCTGTCCTGTCGAGTCGGCTGGGACGGCAGGTCCGCCGCCAGCAGACGACAACGTTGATCAATCTGCAGCAGCAGTTCGAAGGCCGTCAGCGACTCGGTCATGGCCGGACGATCAACCGGCCAGCACGTTGTTCAGCGTCTTGATCAGGGTGTCTTCATCGACCGGTTTGGTCAGGTAGTCCTTGGCGCCCTGGCGCGTGCCCCAGACTTTGTCGGTTTCCTGATCCTTGGTGGTGATGATGATCACCGGGATGTGCCCGGTTTCCGGGTCTTTGGTCAGCTGACGGGTCGCCTGGAAACCATTGAGGCCGGGCATGACGATGTCCATCAGTACCGCGTCGGGTTTTTCCTGACGGGCCAGGGCCACGCCGTCGGCGCCGTTTTCGGCTTTCAACACTTCATGACCGTGCTTTTCGAGCATGCCGGTCAGTTTGTACATTTCGGTCGGCGAATCATCGACGATCAGAATACGTGCCATGGTCTTCCCCATTCTTGTCGACGCAAGGCCCACTGGCCGAGCGTCACTGTGCGTGTCCTACTGCGGCGAAACGACAGCAAAGCCCGGTACGTGGGCCTGAATCGCGTTCAGCAGTTCTTCCTTGCTGAAAGGCTTGGTCAAAAACTGGTCGGAGCCGACGATCCGCCCCTTGGCCTTGTCGAACAACCCGTCCCTGGACGACAGCATAATCACTGGCGTGGACTTGAACGCACTGTTGTTCTTGATCAACGCGCAGGTCTGATAGCCATCCAGACGCGGCATCATGATGTCGACAAAGATGATGCCTGGGTGATTGTCGGCAATCTTGGCCAGGGCATCGAAACCATCGATTGCGGTGATGACTTCACAGCCCACGTTTTTCAACAGCGTTTCGGCGGTGCGACGAATCGTTTTCGAATCATCGATCACCATGACCTTCAAGGCGCTGGAATGCTGTTCCATAGGGGCTCTACCGTCGCCTTTGTGAATCAATTTGTCCGTTTGCGGCCCGAAACCCTTGATACTCAAGGGCCAAGACGGCATGGCAGCCTTTTTAGCACAGTCTCCCCGTCCAATCTATCGGGTGACCTGTGCGGTGGTTTTTCCTTGACCGGGAACCCACTCAGCGCCACTCTGACGCCACGCGCGGATGCGTCCGCTGAAAGTCTTCGCCGACCCGCACAAGTGGTTCGAGCTGGGCGCCGAATCCGACGCACTGCTGAGCGACCTGGACGTGATTCTGATGCGCAAGGATCCGCCGTTCGACATGGAGTTCGTCTACTCCACTTACCTGCTGGAGCAAGCCGAGAACGCTGGCGTGCTGGTGGTCAACAAGCCGCAAAGCCTGCGTGACTGCAACGAGAAGCTGTTCGCCACGCTGTTCCCGCAGTGCACGCCGCCGACCATCGTCAGCCGTCGCCCGGACGTGTTGCGTGAATTCGCCGACCATCACGGTGACGTGATCCTCAAGCCGCTGGACGGCATGGGCGGTTCGTCGATCTTCCGTCATACCGCCGGCCACCCGAACCTGTCGGTGATTCTTGAAACCCTGACCCTGCATGGCAAACAGCAGATCATGATCCAGGGCTACCTGCCGGCGATCGTTGATGGCGACAAGCGCATCCTGATGATCGACGGCGAGCCTGTGGATTATTGCCTGGCGCGGATTCCAGCAGCAGGCGAAACCCGTGGCAACCTCGCCGCCGGTGGCCGTGGCGAAGCCCGACCGCTGACCGAGAAAGATCGCTGGATCGCCGCGCAAGTCGGCCCGACCCTGCGCGAGAAGGGCTTGCTGTTCGTCGGTCTCGACGTGATCGGTGAGCACCTGACCGAAATCAACGTCACCAGCCCGACCTGCATTCGCGAGATCGATAACGCGTTCGGCACCGACATCGGCGGCCAGTTGATGGATGCCATCGATCAGAAGCTCAAGGCTCGTTGATCGAGAACAGCCAAGAGACAACCAACATTGCGTTATCATCGCCGGCCTGTAAAAAACGCGATGTTGGTTTTCTTGTCATGACACTCCCGTCCGATCTGCCCCCTGAACTCGCCCATCGTGGCGTGCGCCCGGCCGATCGCCTCGGTTTTACCCTGTTTCTCGCGGCACTGATTCACCTGGCCTTGCTGTTGGGCGTCGGGTTCACCATGGTCGAACCCAAGCAAATCAGCAAAACCCTGGAAATCACCCTCGCCACCTTCAAAAGCGAAACCAAGCCGAAAAAAGCCGATTTCCTCGCTCAAGAGAATCAGCAAGGCAGCGGCACCACCTTCGACAGCTCACAGTTGTCCAGCGACATCGCCAGCCTGGAAGCGGAACTGGCCAACGAGCAACAGCTGTACGCCAAACGCCCGCGCATCCACCGCTTGAGCGCCGCGTCGACCATGCGCGACAAGGGTGCCTGGTACAAGGATGAATGGCGCAAGAAGGTCGAACGCATCGGCAACCTCAACTACCCCGACGAGGCCCGACGCAAACAGATTTATGGCAATTTGCGCCTGATGGTCTCGATCAACCGCGACGGCTCGCTGTATGAAGTATTGGTGCTGGAATCGTCCGGCCAACCGCTGCTGGATCAGGCGGCGCAGCGCATCGTGCGGCTGGCCGCGCCGTTCGCACCGTTTACCGGGGATCTGTCGGACATCGACCGCCTGGAAATCATCCGCACCTGGAGGTTTGCGCGCGGGGACCGGTTGTCCAGTAATTAGCCGGAAGATTTGCAGTGATCGAGCCAATGCCTTCGCGGGCAAGCCCGGATCAAAAAGACACCTGCACAGGCATTTCCTGTGCATCCTCAGCTTGTCAGTTCGCCCCTCCAACGCCACACTAGCGCTCATGAAGAACGTCAGCCCCAGCTACCTCAAGCATCACTTCCTGATCGCCATGCCCCACATGGCCGACCCGAACTTTGCGCACACCTTGACCTACATCGTCGAGCACACGGCCAATGGTGCCATGGGGCTGGTGGTCAACCGTCCGCAGGACCTGAACCTGGCCGATATCCTCGAGCAATTGCGCCCCGATATCGAACCGCCAGTGCTCTGCCAGCACGTGCCGATCTTTATCGGCGGCCCGGTGCAAACCGATCGCGGCTTTGTCCTGCACCCGTCGGGAAAAACCTATCAGGCTACCGTTGATCTGGATGGCGAGTTGTCGCTGTCGACCTCCCAAGACGTGCTGTTCGCCATCGCCGATGGCGTCGGCCCCGCGAAAAGTTTGATCACCCTCGGCTATGCCGGTTGGGAAGCCGGGCAACTGGAAGCCGAACTGGCCGACAACGCCTGGCTGACTTGCCCGTTCCATGCCGACATCCTGTTCAACACCAGCAGCGAGTTACGTCTCGAAGCGGCGGCCAAGCACCTGGGTATCAACCTCAGCCTGCTCACCAGCCAGGCGGGGCACGCCTGATGGCCCTGCGGCTGATTCTGGGTTTCGACTACGGCACCAAGCAGATCGGCGTTGCGGTCGGCCAGGTGATTACCGGCCAGGCCCGCGAGCTGTGCACCTTGAAGGCACAAAATGGCATTCCCGACTGGAATCAGGTCGAAGCCCTGATCAAAGAGTGGAAACCCGACGCCGTGGTGGTCGGCCTGCCGTTGAACATGGACGGCACGCCCAGCGACATGTGCCTGCGGGCCGAAAAATTCGCCCGGCGCCTGAACGGCCGCTACAACCTGCCCTTCTATACTCACGACGAGCGCCTGACCACCTTCGAGGCCAAAGGCGAACGCCTGGTCCGTGGCGGCCAGAAGGGCAGTTACCGCGACAACCCGGTCGATGCCATCGCCGCCGCCCTGCTACTGCAAGGCTGGCTCGACGAAAACACCGCACTGTTCGAATCCTCAAGCACCTGATCCTGACGAGTCGCTGCGCGTCTCTTTTAGCTACAACCCGAGCCCCCACCCAGGCGCTCTACCCCAAAAGCAGGGCTCGGGACCAAGAAGGAGCAAACCATGAGCCTGCCTAATCCCGCCGAACTGATCAGCCAGATGGCGATCCGTCTCAAGGCTTACCTGGAAAACCGTGGCATCAGCGAACCGCGTTATATCGGTATTCGGACCGGTGGCATCTGGGTCGCTCAGGCGTTGCTCAAGGAGTTGGGCAGCGACGCGCCGCTGGGCACCCTTGATGTGTCCTTCTACCGCGACGACTTCAGCCAGAGCGGCCTGCACCCGCAAGTACGCCCTTCGGCGCTGCCCTTCGAGATCGAAGGCCAGCATCTGGTGCTGATCGACGACGTACTGATGAGTGGTCGGACCATCCGCGCCGCGATGAACGAACTGTTCGACTACGGTCGCCCGGCCAGCGTGACGCTGGTGTGCCTGCTGGACCTGGACGCCGCTGAGCTGCCGATCCGCCCGAATATAGTCGGAGCGACCCTGTCACTGGCGGCCCACGAACGGGTGAAGTTGTCCGGTCCGGAACTCAAGCTCGAACTGCAAGACCTCGCCCTTTAATTCGCCCTATTGAGAGTCCCCCTCGCGATGACGCCTCTAGAAACCAAGCGCCCGCTGCAGCTCAATGATCAGGGCCAGCTACGCCACTTCCTCTCGCTCGACGGTTTGCGCCGCGAGCTGCTGACGGAAATCCTCGACACCGCCGACTCGTTCCTCGAAGTCGGCGCCCGGGCGGTGAAGAAAGTCCCGTTGTTGCGCGGCAAGACCGTGTGCAATGTGTTCTTCGAGAACYCCACCCGCACCCGCACCACCTTCGAACTGGCGGCCCAGCGGCTGTCGGCCGACGTGATCACCCTGAACGTATCCACGTCATCGGCGAGCAAGGGCGAAACCCTGCTCGACACCCTGCGCAACCTCGAAGCCATGGCCGCCGACATGTTCGTCGTGCGTCACGGTGATTCCGGCGCGGCGCACTTCATTGCCGAACATGTCTGCCCGCAAGTGGCGATCATCAACGGTGGCGACGGCCGTCACGCGCACCCGACCCAGGGCATGCTCGACATGCTCACCATTCGTCGGCACAAGGGTGGCTTCGAAAACCTCTCGGTGGCCATCGTCGGCGACATCCTGCACTCGCGGGTGGCGCGCTCGAACATGCTGGCCCTGAAAACCCTCGGCTGCCCGGACATCCGCGTGATCGCGCCGAAAACCCTGCTGCCGATCGGCATCGAGCAATACGGTGTGAAGGTCTACACCGACATGACCGAAGGCCTGAAAGACGTCGACGTGGTGATCATGCTGCGCTTGCAGCGTGAGCGCATGACCGGCGGCCTGCTGCCGAGTGAAGGCGAGTTCTACCGCCTGTTCGGCCTGACCACCGCGCGCCTGGCCGGTGCCAAACCCGATGCCATCGTGATGCACCCTGGGCCGATCAATCGTGGGGTGGAGATTGAGTCGGCGGTGGCCGACGGTCCGCACTCGGTGATTCTCAACCAGGTGACCTACGGCATCGCGATTCGTATGGCCGTGCTGTCCATGGCCATGAGCGGGCAAACAGCCCAGCGCCAATTCGAGCAGGAGAACGCCCAGTGAAGCTCAGCATTCTCGGCGCACGCGTTATCGATCCGGCCAGCGGCCTGGATCAAGTGACTGACATCCATGTTGAAGCCTGCAAGATCGTCGCCCTTGGCGCCGCTCCGGCCGGTTTTGTTGCCGTCGACACCATCGACGCCAAGGGCCTGGTGGCCGCCCCGGGCCTGGTTGACCTGAACGTTGCCCTGCGCGAGCCGGGCTACAGCCGCAAAGGCTCGATCGCCAGCGAAACCCGCGCAGCTGCCGCCGGCGGCGTGACCAGCCTGTGCTGCCCGCCGAAAACCAAACCGGTGCTGGACACCTCGGCCGTGGCCGAATTGATCCTCGACCGTGCTCGTGAGGCCGGCAACACCAAAGTCTTCCCGATCGGCGCCCTGAGCAAAGGCCTGGACGGCGAGCAGCTGGCCGAACTGGTCGCCTTGCGCGATGCCGGCTGCGTGGCCTTCGGCAATGGCCTGGAGAGCTTCCGCAACACCCGCACCCTGTGCCGGGCGCTGGAGTACGCGGCGACGTTCGACCTGACGGTGATTTTCAACTCGCAGGATCACGACTTGGCCGAAGGTGGCCTGGCCCATGAAGGCCCGACCGCAAGCTTCCTCGGTCTGCCGGGCATTCCGGAAACCGCCGAAACCGTGGCCCTGGCCCGGGATCTGCTGCTGGTCGAGCAAAGCGGCGTACGTGCGCACTTCAGCCAGCTCACCAGCGCGCGCGGCGTAGCGCTGATCGCTCAGGCCCAGGCTCGCGGGCTGAAGGTCACGGCGGATGTGGCGTTGTATCAACTGATCCTCACCGACGAAGCGCTGATCGACTTCAGCAGCCTCTATCACGTCCAGCCGCCGCTGCGCACCCGCGCCGACCGCGACGGCCTGCGGGCAGCGGTGAAGTCCGGTGTGGTATCCGCCATCTCCAGCCATCACCAGCCCCATGAGCGCGACGCCAAGCTGGCACCGTTCGGCGCGACCGAACCGGGCATCAGCAGCGTTGAACTGCTGCTGCCGCTGGCGATGACCTTGGTGGAAGACGGTTTGCTCGACCTGCCGACGCTGTTGGCACGCCTGAGTGCCGGCCCTGCCGAGGCGTTGCGCCTGCCGGCAGGGAAATTGGCAGTAGGAGGCGCGGCAGACATCGTGCTGTTTGACCCGACGGCCTCGACCGTGGCCGGTGAAACCTGGCTGTCCAAGGGCGAAAACTGCCCGTTCATTGGCCACAGCCTGCCGGGCGTGGTGCGTTATACCCTGGTGGATGGGCGGATCAGCCACCAGGCGTAAAACCCTGTTGCGAGGGAGCTTGCTCCCTCGCCACTACTTACTGGAAGGCGCCTCTGTTCTGCGCGTTACGAATTGAAATCTGATCGTTCAGCGTCCAGAAGTCATACAACACCCCCAGAAAGAACAACCCGCCCGTGACCAGGTACAGCAACCCGCTGATCCACTTCCCCTGATACATCCGGTGTACGCCGAATACCCCAAGGAACGTCAGCAGAATCCACGCGACGTTGTATTCGATGGGGCCGGCGGTAAAGCGCAGGTCTGCTTCACGATCCATGGCCGGAATCAGGAACACGTCGATCAACCAGCCAATACCCAGCAGGCCCAAGGTCAAAAACCAGATCGTCCCGGTCACAGGCTTGCCGTAATAGAAGCGGTGAGCCCCGGTAAAACCGAAAATCCACAGCAGGTAACCGATCACTTTGCTGTGCGTGTCTTGTTGTGAAACGGGTTGTCGATAGGTGTTCATGGAT
>NZ_JBFTMK010000114.1:0-11062 GCF_056396965.1 Pseudomonas sp. 05N434 | reverse complement strand
GTCCAGACCCTGGAATGCTCGGCTTACAGCAGAAACACCGCCGAACAGCTACTGAGCGACAACTACCAAGGCCTGAACGAACGCATGCAAACGCGCTATGGCAGCAACAAGGCGCAACTGGCCGACATCACCGCAAAAATCAAAACTGCGCAACAACAATGGCTGAAGACCCGGGATGCCGATTGCGCAGTGGAAGCGTTCCCGGCGACGAGCGGCAGTAAAGCCTTCAACATTGCGCAAAATGATTGCGTGGCGCGGATGAGTGACGAGCGGTCGGAGTTTTTGGAGTCGATTGGGCAGGAGTAAAAAGGCCACAGCGGTTGACATAAACACTTGCCAACTTGAGCTGTAAGCTGCACGTCATCAGCCAGTAAAGGGATTCAAATGAAAATCTGCGGCATCGAAATCAAAGGCAGCGAAGCAATCCTTGCCGTGGCCTCCCTCGACGATCAGGGGCTGACCCACGTCGCGCTGGCCACCAAGAAAATCGCCCTCGACGATGACGACGAAGCCGCCAACGTCAAAGTCTTTGCCGCTCAGGTGGCGTCGTTTATTCGTGAGAATTCAATCGACCGGATCGCGATCAAAAAGCGCAGCAAGAAAGGTGAGTTCGCCGGTGGGCCGACCACCTTCAAGATCGAAGGGGTTTTCCAGTTGCTGGAAAATTGCGAGGTGACGCTGCTGTCGCCGCAAACCATCAATGCGCAGAGCCTCGCTCCTACAGGGGTCGGTTTCAGGCCTTCTGGCTTTGTCGGCGATCCTCCCGCGGGCACCGCTCAAACCTCGCCCGATAACTGCGGGTGAAATACGACGGCGATTCAAACCCGCAGGCGATACTCACCTCCAGCACACTCATGTCCGTCTGGCGCAGCAGCTGCCGCGCCTTCTCCAGCCTTAGTCGCAGATAGAAATTGCTCGGCGTGTCGTGCAGGTGCAGGCGAAACAGGCGCTCTAGCTGACGCCGGGTCACTTTGATCGATTCCGCCAGCTCCAAAGTGCTGAGCGGCGGTTCGCTGTGCTGTTCCATCTCCCCAATGACATGCACCAGTTTCTTGTTGCTGATGCCATATCGCGTGGCGACTTCCATGCGTTGGTGGTCTTTGCGCGGGCGAATGCGCCCGAGTACGAATTGTTCGCTGACCTGAATCGCCAGTTCCGGACCATGAGCCTGACCGATGAGGTCAAGCATCAGGTCGATCGAGGCGGTGCCGCCGGCGGAGGTGATACGCCGTCGGTCGATCTCGAACAGCTCCTGGGTGACGCTCAGCTGTGGATAAGATTCCTTGAAGGCGTCGATCGCTTCCCAGTGCAGGGTCAGGCGATGGCCGTCGAGCAGGCCGGCTTCGGCGAGGATGAAACTGCCGGTGTCGATGGCGCCGAGGGTTACGCCTTCGTTGTCCAGCCGACGTAACCAATGCTCCAGGGCCGGGGTGGCGAACTTCAGCGGTTCGAAACCGGCGACCACCAACAGGGTTGCGCCTTTCTTCAGCGGCTCCAGCGCCGCATCGGCGTTGACCGACATGCCGTTACTGGCCAAAACCGCCCCGCCATCGGCGCTCAACACATGCCAGCGGTACAACTCGCCGCGAAAGCGATTGGCGACCCGCAGCGGCTCGATTGCCGAGATAAAACCGATCGCCGAAAAACCCGGCATCAACAAGAAGTAGAAATCCTGGGACATGGAGCGCACTCGACTGGCAGGCAACGAGAGGGCGGGAAGCGTGTGGACGTTGATACGCCACTTGCCAGCAGCATTCAAGTGCGCAGGTCGCCGCAGTGCAAGAGCTGGTCGCCGCAGTGCGTTTTCACGGGGGCTTTGCTGCGTAACTTGGCATCACCGGCGCATCAGACACCGGAACCCACAATAAACGACCTGCCGAGGAACCCCGACATGAAACGACTGATCAGCAGCTGTGTTCTTGCACTCAGCGGTACCGCTTTCTTGAGCGCCAGTGTCATGGCAGCCGAACCCGCGTCGTGCCAGAACGTGCGCATGGGCGTAGTGAACTGGACCGACGTGATCGCCACCAGCGCCATGACCCAGGTCCTGCTCGACGGCCTCGGCTACAGCACCAAACAAACCAGCGCCTCCCAGCAAATCGTCTTTGCCGGCATTCGCGACCAGCGCCTGGATTTGTTCCTGGGCTACTGGAACCCGCTGATGACCCAGACCATCACGCCGTTTGTCGATGCCAAGCAGGTCAAAGTGCTTGAAGCGCCAAGCCTCAAGGACGCCCGCGCCACCCTCGCAGTACCGACTTACCTTGCCGACAAGGGCCTGAAAACCTTCGCCGACATCGCCAAGTTTGAAAAAGAACTGGGCGGCAAGATTTACGGCATCGAACCTGGCTCGGGCGCCAACACCCAGATCAAGGCGATGATCGCCAAGAACCAGTTCGGCCTCGGCAAGTTCCAGCTGGTCGAGTCCAGCGAAGCCGGCATGCTGGCGGCAGTAGATCGCGCGGTACGCCGCAAGGAAGCCGTGGTGTTCTTCGGCTGGGCGCCGCACCCGATGAACGTCAACGTGAAGATGACCTACCTCACCGGCAGCGACGACGCCCTCGGCCCGAACGAAGGCATGGCCACGGTCTGGACCGTCACCTCGCCGAACTACGCGCAGCAATGCCCGAACGTCGGTCGCCTGCTGAGCAACCTGACGTTCACCGCCGAAGACGAGAGCCGGATGATGCAGCCGCTGCTGGATCACAAGGACGCTTTCGAATCGGCCAAACAGTGGCTCAAGGATCACCCGCAAGACAAGCAACGCTGGCTTGAAGGCGTGACCACATTCGATGGCAAGCCGGCCGCTGAAAACCTGAAGCTGACCAGTAAATAGAACCGAAAGGAACCACCGATTCGCAGCCCGATGCGGGCTGCGAGCGGAATCTCCACGCCCAAGCTCCGCCAAAAAACTCAAGCCTGAAGGAAACCGCCTCATGAACCACGACGTCATCATCACCTGCGCACTCACCGGTGCTGGCGACACGACCGCCAAGAGCCCACACGTGCCGGTCACCCCGAAACAAATCGCTGCCGCCGCCGTGGAAGCCGCCAAGGCGGGCGCTACCGTGGTCCACTGCCACGTTCGCGACCCACAAACCGGCAAGTTCAGCCGTGACGTGGCGCTGTACCGCGAAGTGATGGAGCGCATCCGCGAGGCGGACGTCGACATCATCGTCAACCTCACTGCCGGCATGGGCGGCGACCTGGAAATCGGCGCAGGCGAGAACCCGATGGAGTTCGGCCCGAACACCGATCTGGTCGGCCCACTGACCCGTCTGGCCCACGTTGAAGAATTGCTGCCAGAAATCTGCACCCTGGATTGCGGCACCCTGAACTTCGGCGACGGCGACACCATTTACGTGTCCACCCCTGCCCAGCTGCGTGCTGGCGCCAAACGCATTCAAGAGCTGGGCGTCAAGCCTGAGCTGGAAATTTTCGACACCGGTCACCTGTGGTTCGCCAAGCAGATGATCAAGGAAGGTCTGCTGGATAACCCGTTGTTCCAGCTGTGCCTGGGCATCCCTTGGGGCGCGCCGGCTGATACCACCACCATGAAAGCCATGGTCGACAACCTGCCGGCCAATGCGGTCTGGGCGGCGTTCGGCATCGGGCGCATGCAGATGCCGATGGCGGCGCAAGCGGTGCTGCTCGGTGGCAACGTGCGGGTCGGCCTGGAAGACAACCTGTGGCTGGACAAGGGCGTACTGGCGACCAACGGCCAACTGGTCGAACGCGCCTCGGAAATCCTCAGCCGCCTCGGCGCCCGCGTTCTGACCCCGGCAGAAGGCCGGGCAAAAATGGGCCTGACCAAGCGCGGCTAAACCACACATACCTCCCCGTAGGAACGAGCGATGCGGCGATCCGACTTGCCCGCGAAGAGGCCGGTACATCCGGTAGATCTCTTGCGGCAGGAAAGCCGTCTTCGCGAGCAAGCTTCGCTCCTACAGGATCATCGAACTCTTTAGGAAGTCGCCATGAGCTTTATCACTGATATCAAAACCTTCGCAGCACTGGGCAGCGGTGTCATCGGCAGCGGCTGGGTGTCCCGCGCCCTCGCCCACGGCCTCGATGTGGTGGCCTGGGATCCGGCACCCGGTGCCGAAGCGGCGCTGCGCAAACGTGTCGCCAATGCCTGGGGCGCGCTGGAGAAACAAGGCCTGGCACCCGGCGCATCGCAGGATCGGCTGCGCTTTGTCGCCACCATCGAAGAATGTGTTCGCGACGCGGATTTCATTCAGGAAAGCGCCCCTGAGCGCCTGGACCTGAAACTGGAACTGCACAGCAAAATCAGCGCGGCGGCCAAGCCCAACGCGTTGATCGGTTCCAGCACCTCGGGACTGTTGCCGAGCGAGTTTTACGAGAGTTCGACGCACCCGGAACGCTGCGTGGTCGGGCACCCGTTCAACCCGGTTTATCTGCTGCCATTGGTGGAAGTGGTCGGCGGCAAGAACACCGCGCCAGAAGCGGTGCAAGCGGCGATGAAAGTCTATGAATCCCTGGGGATGCGCCCGCTGCATGTGCGCAAGGAAGTACCGGGATTTATCGCCGACCGTTTGCTCGAAGCCTTGTGGCGTGAGGCGCTGCACCTGGTCAACGACGGCGTGGCGACCACGGGTGAAATCGACGATGCGATTCGTTTTGGCGCGGGTCTGCGCTGGTCGTTCATGGGCACCTTCCTGACTTACACCCTGGCAGGCGGCGATGCCGGGATGCGGCACTTCATGGCGCAGTTCGGACCAGCATTGCAGCTGCCCTGGACGTACCTGCCGGCACCGGAGCTGACCGACAAGTTGATTGACGATGTGGTGGATGGCACCAGCGATCAGTTGGGCACACACAGCATCTCGGCACTGGAACGCTATCGTGACGATTGCTTGTTGGCGGTGCTGGAGGCGGTGAAAACCACCAAAGAGAAGCATGGGATGGCCTTCAGCGAATAAACACACACCCTGTGGCGAGGGAGCTTGCTCCCGCTCGGCCGCGAAGCGGTCGTAAAACCAGCAAACGCGATTTGACTGATACCTCGCATCCACCGGTTTTGGGACTGCTTCGCAGTCCAGCGGGAGCAAGCTCCCTCGCCACACATGTGTACACCAGCGATTATCTGTGGAGTTCCACCATGCCCACCCTCACCACCTACCAAACCAGAATCGTCCCCGATTGGGTCGACTACAACGGCCATCTGCGCGATGCCTTCTACCTGCTGATTTTCAGCTACGCCACTGACGCGTTGATGGATCGGCTGGGTATGGACAGCAACAACCGCGAGGCCAGCGGCCACTCGCTGTTTACCCTCGAACTGCACCTCAATYACCTGCACGAAGTGAAACTCGATGCCGACGTCGAAGTGCATACGCAGATCATCGGCCACGACCGCAAGCGCCTGCACCTCTACCACAGCCTGCATCTGGTGGGCGGTGACAAGGAGCTGGCGGGCAATGAACAGATGCTGCTGCACGTCGACCTCGCCGGGCCGCGATCCGCGCCATTCAGCGAAGAAACCTTGAGCAAGCTACAGGCCATTGTCGCTGATCAAGCCGACTTGCCCGCACCCGCCTGGATCGGCCGAGTGATCGCATTACCCCCCGAAAAATAACAAGGAGCCCGCCATGAACACCGCCGCCGCTTTTGCCGATTTCCGCACCTATCCATTGATCAGCGCGTTGACCGCCGTGCACACCCTGGCGGACCGCATTCAAGTGAAGTGGGCGGACGGTCGGGTCAGCCCTTTTCATCATCAATGGCTGCGGGACAACTGCCCGTGCCCACAGTGCGTCTACACGGTGACGCGCGAGCAAGTGCTGGAAATCGTCGATGTCGCAGAGCACCTGATGCCTGAAAACGCCACGGTCGATGACGAAGGCTGCCTGTGCGTCGATTGGCAGGATGGCCACCTCAGCCGCTTCGATCCGGGCTGGCTGCGGGCCCATGCCTATGACGATGAGTCCCGCGCCGAACGCCAGGCGGGCAAACCGAAAGCCAGGCTTTGGCACAGCGATTTGCAGCTGCCAGTGTTCGAATACCAGGCCCTGATGGAAAACAACGACGCCTTGTTGCAATGGCTGCTGGCCGTGCGCGATATCGGCCTGACTCAAGTGCGCGGAGTCCCCACCGAGCCGGGCTCGCTGAAGCTGATCGCCCAACGGATTTCGTTCATCCGCGAGAGCAATTTCGGCGTGCTGTTCAACGTGCAATCCAAGGCCGATGCCGACAGCAATGCCTACACCGCCTTCAACCTGCCACTGCACAGCGATTTGCCGACCCGGGAGTTGCAACCGGGGCTGCAATTTCTGCATTGCCTGGTGAATGACGCCGACGGTGGCGAGAGTATTTTCGTCGACGGTTTTGCCATCGCCCAAGCTTTGCGTCAGGAAGATCCAGAGGCGTTTCAAGCCTTGTGTGAAATCCCCGTGGAGTTCCGCAACAAGGACCGCCACAGCGACTACCGCTGCCTGGCGCCGATCATCGCGCTGGATGCATTCGGGCAAGTGTCGGAAATCCGCATGGCGAACTTTCTGCGCGGGCCATTCGATGCTTCAGTGGAGCAGATGCCCAGGCTGTATCGCGCTTACCGGCGCTTCATTGCGATGACCCGCGAGGCGCGTTTCCGGGTGATGACACGGCTTAACCCCGGCGAGTTGTGGTGCTTCGACAACCGCCGCACCCTCCACGCCCGCAACGCCTTCGACCCCGCCACCGGCGCCCGGCATTTCCAGGGTTGCTATGTCGACCGGGATGAATTGCTGTCGCGCATTCTCGTTTTACAACGCTAGACCGCGTYATCGTTCATCGCGGGCAAGCCACGCTCCYACAGGGTATTCGCGATCCCTGTAGGAGCGAGGCTTGCCCGCGAAAGCGTCAGCCCAATCAACACGTCCATTACCGATTCACAGGCAAAAAAAACCCCGATCAAGCCGTGACAAGATCGGAGCTGAGGAGGGTACTGTTGAGGAGCTGTTGCGCGAGGGTGACCAAACCTTCGTGATGCCAGCTGAGTCCAGTGTGCCTACTCCCATCCTTAGCAAGTTAGCCGAAAACGACCTGTTCATAGGTATTGCGGCCATTGCGACAAATCGTCCTTGCCGACGCCTACAGCCCCTACCAGAATCGAACCACGACACCGTTCCCTGAAGAAGGATTGCGTCATGATGTACGCCGATTTGATAGACCAGGAAGACCTGTTGAGCCAGCTGAAAGCGCTGGGGTTTTCAGTGCCCCCCGGCGCAACCGCCGAGCAAGCCTGCGAATGCGCAGTACGGGGTTTGAACAACGAGCGGGCAATGGAACTGCGGACCATGGTCAAGCAGATGTACACCAGCAGCGCGTCAATCCAGCCGGCCGTGCGTCAGGCCATTGACAAGCAACTGTTACCGGCATTGGCGCAGTACCAACAGAGCCATAGCGCCTGATTTCCGGGGTGTGAACACTTTGTGGCGAGGGAGCTTGCTCCCTCGCCACAATAGTTTGCCTGGTTTAGAGCCTTACGCTGGCAAACGTCGATTCATTACGCGCCTGGCTCAACGCCGACAGCGGCCCGGACAACGGCGACAGCACCAGTGCTTGCGGCAGCGGCATCATCGCCACTTGTTGCGTGGTATTGGAGCCTACGCGCTCGTCACGCGGCGGAATGCCGAAGTATTCGCGGTAGCACTTGGAGAAGTGCGGCGTGGACACGAACCCGCACACCGACGCCACTTCGATGATCGACATCGGCGTTTGCTTGAGCAATTGCCGAGCACGGATCAGGCGCAGTTTCAGGTAGTAACGCGACGGCGAGCAGTGCAGGTATTTCTGGAACAGCCGCTCCAGCTGACGACGCGAAACGGCGACATAAACCGCCAGTTCATCGAGGTCGATCGGCTCTTCGAGGTTAGCCTCCATCAGCGCCACGATTTCCTGCAGTTTCGGCTGGTTGGTGCCGAGCATGTGCTTGAGCGGCACGCGCTGGTGATCCTGCTCGTTGCGGATGCGCTCGTAGACGAACATCTCCGAAATCGCGGCCGACAGTTCACGACCGTGATCGCGGCTGATCAGGTGCAGCATCATGTCCAGCGGCGCAGTGCCGCCGGAGCTGGTGAACCGGTTACGGTCGAGGGTGAACAGCCGGGTGCTCATGGCCACCCGCGGGAAAGCTTCCTGCATAGCGGCCAGACATTCCCAGTGCACGCTGCAATCGAAACCGTCCAGCAGGCCGGCGCACGCCAGGGCCCAGCTGCCGGTGCAGACCGCGCCGAGACGACGGGACTGACGCGCCTGGCTTTGCAGCCACGACACATGCTCACGGGTTACGGTGCGCTGAATGCCGATACCGCCGCAGACAATGACGGTGTCCATGGGTGGTGCTTTGTGCATGGAGGCGTCGGGGGTGATCTGCAGGCCGTCACTGGCCCAGACCTGACCGCCATCGACGGTGAGCGTGGTCCAGCGGTACAGCTCGCGACCGGACAATTGGTTGGCCATGCGCAGGGGTTCTACTGCGGAGGCCAGAGAAATCAGCGTGAAATTGTCCAGCAGCAGATAGCCGATGGATTGAGGCGCACGGTTCTGGGGTTGGGCCCCGGAGTTGAACGTCGTCATCGCGGTATCTCCTCACACAAAGCGGGTGATGGCCTCAGGCGGAGGCTCTTTTTATTGCCATCGTTCTCGCGTGGGAGACGGGCTTTGTAATGACAGAGCAATTGCCATGCCTAAATTGAATGCGCGTTCAATAACTCCTGAAAACGACGTCGCGATGCGTCTAGATATGGCGCGCAGAGATAAGAGGTTAAAAGTGCCATCAAAGGCCCCAAACCCGTGCCCCCGTTGCGTGTGAGCAAATCGGTAGCACTTGTGGGAACAGGTCTGCGACGCGGCGGTCAAGAGTGTCACCGCTGGCACAGGTGACGAACGGTCAGGGTTTGAATTTGATCCCCGACCGGGGAGCCGGGCTTGCCTGTTTGCGACGCGCCAAAACGTGGCGCGTTTTAGTGCGCGTGTTCACTTGGTGCGCAGTTTTGACTGGTCTGGTGTAGCACATGAGGTCTTTGTGGAGAGCAGGCTTGCCCCCTCTCCACAGGTCAACTCGGTTTCAGCACTCCACCGCGCTAACCGCCAAGCCACCGCGCGACGTCTCTTTATATTTGTCGTGCATGTCGGCACCGGTATCACGCATGGTGCGGATCACCCGGTCCAGCGAGATAAAGTGCTGGCCGTCACCGCGCAGCGCCATCTGCGCGGCGTTGATCGCTTTCACCGCAGCAATCGCATTGCGCTCGATGCACGGTACCTGCACCAGCCCGCCCACCGGGTCGCAGGTCAAGCCGAGGTTATGCTCCAGGCCGATTTCCGCCGCGTTACACAGCTGCTCCGGCGTGGCACCAAGAACCTCCGCCAACCCGGCCGCCGCCATGGCGCAAGCCGAACCGACTTCACCCTGGCAACCGACTTCGGCACCGGAGATCGAGGCGTTCTTTTTGCACAGAATCCCCACCGCCGCGGCACTGAGGAAGTAATCGACCACATTGGCGTCGGTCACCGCCTCGCTGAATTTCATAAAGTAGTGCAACACCGCCGGAATGATCCCCGCCGCACCGTTGGTCGGCGCCGTGACCATGCGCCCGCCGGCAGCGTTTTCTTCGTTGACCGCCAGCGCGAACAGGTTGACCCACTCCATCGCGCTCAAGGTCGAGCCGATCACGTTGGGCTTGTTCAGCTCTTGCAAGCTGCGGTGCAACTTGGCCGCGCGACGGCGCACATTGAGACCGCCGGGCAGGATGCCTTCGTGCTTGAGGCCTTGCTCCACACAATCCTGCATGGCGCGCCAGAGCTTCATCAGGCCACTGCGGATTTCTTCTTCGCTGCGCCAGACTTTCTCGTTGGCCATCATCAATTCGGCCACGCGCAGGTTGTGCTTCTTGCACAGGCTGAGCAATTCGACGGCACTGGAGAAGTCGTAAGGCAGTACGGTGTTATCCAGATCCACCACACCGCTGGAAGCTTGCGCCTCGTCGACGACAAAACCGCCGCCGATGGAATAATAGGTATCGCGATGCAGCTCGCCGTGATCGCCTTCGGCGACCAGGGTCATGGCGTTCGGATGGAACGGCAGGTTCTCGTCGATCAGGCGCATGTCCCGAGCCCAGATGAACGGGACCGACAAGCGGCCGTCGAGCAATAGCGTGTGAGTTTCACGCAAGGCTTCTATACGGATGCCGATTTGCGACGGATCGATCGCGTCGGGCCACTCGCCCATCAACCCCATGATCACCGCGTTGTCGCTGCCGTGGCCGATGCCGGTGGCCGAGAGCGATCCGTATAGCTGAACTTCGATGCGACACACCTGCTCCAGAAGCCCCCGCTCGCGCAAACCTTGCACGAACAGCGCCGCGGCGCGCATAGGCCCCACGGTGTGCGAACTGGAAGGGCCGATGCCGATTTTGAACAAGTCGAAAACGCTGATAGCCATTACTGCTGAACTCCTGGATGTGCCTGCTCCAGGCGCAAAAGCGCCCAGTGACGGAGCTGCTACGCTCAAGCTGCAATCCGTCGAGATGGCCGCATCATCAGGCTTTTACCATGTTGTTCAACGTCTCACACCGACGCACTCATGCCCACTAGCGCCGCAGGTCTCTTACGCAATGKTTTCGCCGTTTTTTTGCGGATCAGCGGGGCAAATCGGGCTGAAAAAAGCTGTAAACGACGTCACCGACACTGGATGCGACCATCCCTGTACTGGTTACGACGCACCCTGTAGGCGTCAGATTTTCACTGGTACATGATCGTATCGACTCGATTGCAAGGCGCTGTGGTAGAGCTGTCTCCAAAACGCCATCCAACCGCAACAGATAAGTGCGGTGGTCCAGTCGGAACACTGCCAAAAAAAACACTTAGGAGTCGCCCCTATGAAAGGTTCCCCGTCGTTGTTGTTGGCCGCCATGCTGAGTCTGCCGTTCCTGGCTCAAGCCGCAGAGCCGGCCCAATGCAGCACCGTAAACTTCTCCGATGTCGGCTGGACGGACATTACCGCGACCACCGCGACCACCAGCGTTGTGCTCAACGCCCTCGGCTACAAGACCAAGAC
>NZ_JBFTMK010000113.1:0-10403 GCF_056396965.1 Pseudomonas sp. 05N434 | reverse complement strand
CTGGAACTCGAACACATTCCATTCGACCTCGGCTCGCTGATCGAAGACACCGCCAACCTGCTGTCCCAGAACGCCGCGCCGAGCGTCGAGCTGACGTGCCTGATCGACCCGCAATTTCCCGCGCTGGTACTCGGTGATCCGACCCGGGTCCGGCAGATCGTCAGCAACCTGTTGTCCAACGCCCTCAAGTTCACCCGCTTCGGGCGGGTCGATGTGCGTCTTTCAACGTTCGAAGACGGTGTGCGAATCGAGGTCTGCGACACTGGCATCGGCATTGCCCAGGACGCACAGGTCAAAATCTTCCAGCCCTTTACCCAGGCCGGTGCCGGCATTACCCGGCAATTCGGCGGTACCGGGCTGGGCCTGGCGCTGACTTACAACCTCTGCGAAGCCATGCAGGGGCGGCTGACGATCAGCTCGGAAGCAGGCTTCGGCAGTCAGTTCYGCGCCGACCTGCCGCTGCCCTGCCACACCCGCGCCATCCCGCCAGCAGCTCTGCAAGGCAACATCGTCGCGATCACGGCTGCCAGCAGCGGACTGGCGGAACTGCTACAGAATCTATTGCCCGAATGGGGGCTCGGCTATCAACAACGTTCCATCGATGACCGATTGATCGGCCTGAAACCGGACGTGTTGATCACCGACTGCCCCGAATGCCTGTTTGGCCTGCGCCCGACTTTTACCGCGCCGATTCTGCTGGTGACCGCTTACGGCAGTTTCCTGCCCAGCGAGCAAGCCAGCGCCCTGGCACCTTTGCAGCAACAGGCGCGACCGTTGGCGCGCAATGCGCTGTACCAGACATTGCGACGGATCTTGCAGCCGGAACTCAACACGATCAACGGTGCCCGGGTCGAAGTCCTCTCGCCCCAGCGACGCGGGCGCATCCTGCTGGTGGAGGACAACCCGGTCAATCAGTTGGTGGCCAAGGGCATGCTCGGCAAACTTGGCTGCGAGGTGAGCGTCGCGGCCCATGGTGCCGAAGCCCTGGATCAGCTCGAACACAGCGAATTCGACCTGGTGCTGATGGACTGCAACATGCCGGTGATGGACGGTTATGAAGCCAGCCGGCAGATCCGTCGCAGCGGGCGCTGGCCACAACTGCCCATCGTCGCCCTGACCGCCAACGCCATGTCCGAAGAACGCGAACGTTGCCGTGCGGCGGGCATGAGCGACTACCTGGCCAAACCCTTCCGCCGGGAAGAACTGGCGGCCCTGCTCGACTTGTGGATACCCACTACGACAGCGATTTGATTTGCCCCAACAGGTGATCAAGACCATCGCGCAGCTCATTCAGGCGATCCAGATCGACACCGCTATCGCACAACAGGCGGGCCTTGAGCGGCCCGACCTGATCGCGCAAGGCCTTGCCGGTGGACGACAGGCTCAAGTGCACCTCGCGCTCATCGCGCGCCGAACGCTGGCGCTGCACCAGTTGCAGTTGCTCAAGACGCTTGAGCAGCGGCGTCAGGGTCCCGGAATCCAGCGCCAGGCGCTCGCCCAGCGCCTTGACCGTCGGCTGCTCCGGCGCCGCCTCCTGCCATTCCCACAGCACCAGCATCGCCAGGTATTGCGGGTAGGTCAGGCCCAGTTGATCGAGCATCGGCTTGTAGGCACGGATCACCGCCCGAGAAGCGGCGTACAGCTTGAAGCAGAGCTGACTGTCGAGTTTCAGCGAATCAACTGACAACGTGTTCATTTGAGCAGAGCTTCGATCTCGCGACGCAGCGCTTGCGGCTTGGTTGCCGGAGCAAAGCGCTTGACCAGCTGACCGTCCTTGCCGATCAGGAACTTGGTGAAGTTCCATTTGATGCCCTGGGAACCCAATACACCTGGCGCGCGTTTTTTCAGCTGAACGAACAGCGGATGAGCGCCGGTACCGTTGACTTCGATCTTCTTGAACAGCGGGAAACTCACCCCGTAATTCAGCTCGCAGAACTCGGAAATCGCCCCTTCGTTGCCCGGCTCCTGCTGGCCGAACTGATTGCAGGGAAAGCCGAGTACCACCAAACCTTGATCCTTGTAGCTCTGCCAGAGCTCTTCGAGGCCTTTGTACTGCGGGGTGAAACCACATTTGCTGGCGGTGTTGACCACCAGCACCGCTTTACCGGCGAAATCGGCCAGGGTCTTTTGCTCCCCCTTGATGGTGGTGCAAGGGATGCTCAGCAGGTTGTCGCTCATGGCACGAACTCCGAGTGAAGGAAGATCAAACATAGCGAGCAATTGAATTGTGTGCAATTTAATAAATCAATAGATGCCCGGTACGCGAACATCATTGCAGGAGCTGCCGGAGGCTGCTCCTGCGTATACAAATCAAGCGCACGACATCAGCAGATTATTCGCGGGGAACGAGGTCCAGGCACACCGAGTTGATGCAATAACGCAAACCGGTTGGCGGCGGACCGTCCGGGAACACATGCCCAAGGTGCGCATCGCATTTGGCGCAGACCACTTCGGTACGGATCATGCCATGGCTGATATCACGGATCTCGACCATCGCGCTGTCGCCAATCGGCGCATAGAAGCTCGGCCAGCCGCAGCCGGAATCGAACTTGGTTTTGGAGTCGAACAGCGGTGCGTTGCAGCAGATGCAGTGGTAAACGCCGTCGGTTTTGGTGCCGTTGTATTTACCGGAGAACGGTCGCTCGGTGCCCTTGAGGCGGCAAACGTTGTACTGCTCCGGATCAAGCATGGCCCGCCATTCTTCCAGGGTTTTTTCCAACTTTTCCATTGATACACCTCAGCAGCTGAAAAAGCCCGATCTGTACCTTTTCCACGGATCGGGCGGCACGTATGATTGCGCCTCGTCAAACGCCAGTCTGGCAGCCAGACCACGCGCATTCAAACGGATTTATGAGTGCCGCCACTCAAGGCGTCAGGCCTGTGTGAATACGCAGGATTCCCAGCACGGTCGTTCACACGCCGCCTGGATCGTTCATTTTCGGGAACACATCGCCATGCAGGTCAGCAAATCGAACAAGCTCGCCAACGTCTGCTACGACATTCGCGGCCCAGTGCTCAAGCACGCCAAACGCCTGGAAGAGGAAGGTCATCGCATCCTCAAGCTGAACATCGGCAACCCGGCGCCCTTTGGTTTCGAAGCGCCGGACGAAATTCTTCAGGACGTGATCCGCAACCTGCCGACCGCCCAGGGCTACAGCGACTCCAAAGGCCTGTTCAGCGCCCGTAAAGCCGTGATGCAGTACTACCAGCAAAAGCAGGTGGAAGGCGTCGGCATTGAAGACATTTACCTGGGCAACGGCGTTTCCGAGCTGATCGTGATGTCGATGCAGGCCCTGCTCAACAACGGCGACGAAGTGCTGGTGCCGGCCCCCGACTATCCGCTGTGGACCGCCGCAGTGAGCCTGGCGGGCGGCAACCCGGTGCATTACCTGTGCGACGAGCAGGCCAACTGGTGGCCGGACCTGGCCGACATCAAGGCCAAGATCACCCCGAACACCAAGGCCCTGGTGATCATCAACCCGAACAACCCGACCGGCGCGGTGTATTCGAAAGAAGTCCTGCTGGGCATGCTGGAACTGGCCCGTCAGCACAATCTGGTGGTGTTCTCCGACGAGATCTACGACAAGATCCTGTACGACGACGCCGTGCACATCTGCACCGCCTCGCTGGCACCGGACCTGCTGTGCCTGACCTTCAACGGCCTGTCCAAGTCCTATCGCGTGGCCGGCTTCCGCTCCGGCTGGATCGCCATTTCCGGCCCGAAACACCACGCCCAGAGCTACATCGAAGGCATCGACATGCTGGCTAATATGCGCCTGTGTGCCAACGTGCCGAGCCAGCACGCAATCCAGACCGCACTCGGTGGTTATCAGAGCATCAACGATCTGGTATTGCCCCAAGGGCGTCTGCTGGAACAGCGTAATCGTACCTGGGAACTGCTCAACGACATTCCGGGCGTGAGCTGCGTCAAACCGATGGGTGCGCTGTATGCGTTCCCGCGGATCGATCCGAAAGTCTGCCCGATCCACAACGACGAGAGATTCGTGCTCGACCTGCTGCTCTCGGAAAAGCTGCTGGTGGTACAAGGCACAGCCTTCAACTGGCCATGGCCAGACCATTTCCGCGTGGTCACCCTGCCACGGGTCGACGACCTGGATCAGGCCATTGGCCGGATCGGCAACTTCCTCAAGTCCTATCGCCAGTAAATGGCCTGTCACCGTGCGACGCGGATAAAAGTCGCACGGTGATTAATTCAGCAACACTTCTGTGCGCCCTGCCCTGCCTCGTTGTTTCAAGCGCTGACTGACGACACGCTTCATGCCCACGCCCAATAACGGCGGGGGCCTGTGAAGCTAATCGGCTGACAACCGTTTCCCATGTCGACGTCGGAAATGCCCTTCAAGCAGCTAGACTGTTGCCGTAGGACACAGTTTGAAATAGTCACCCGGTTGAATAGCCCGGTGCAGCACCTTATATACCCCGCAGTACGCTACATCTTTAGCACGAGGAGATTTCTACAACCATGATGCGCATTTTGCTGTTTTTGGCCACTAACCTGGCGGTCGTGCTGATTGCCAGCATCACCCTGAGCCTTTTCGGCTTCAACGGGTTCATGGCGGCCAACGGGGTTGATCTCAACCTCAATCAGCTGCTGATTTTCTGTGCGGTCTTTGGTTTCGCCGGTTCCCTGTTCTCGCTGTTCATCTCCAAGTGGATGGCGAAAATGAGCACCAGCACCCAGATCATCAGCCAGCCGCGCACCCGGCATGAGCAATGGCTGCTGCAAACCGTCGAGCAACTGTCCCGCGAAGCCGGGATCAAGATGCCCGAAGTCGGGATTTTCCCGGCCTATGAAGCCAACGCCTTTGCCACCGGCTGGAACAAGAACGACGCACTGGTCGCGGTCAGCCAGGGCTTGCTCGAGCGTTTCTCGCCGGATGAAGTGAAAGCCGTTCTGGCCCACGAAATCGGTCACGTGGCCAATGGCGACATGGTCACCCTGGCGCTGATCCAGGGCGTGGTGAACACCTTCGTGATGTTCTTCGCCCGGATCATCGGCAACTTTGTCGACAAGGTGATCTTCAAGAACGAAGAAGGCCAGGGTATCGCCTACTACGTGGCGACCATCTTCGCTGAACTGGTCCTGGGCATCCTGGCCAGCGCCATCGTCATGTGGTTCTCGCGCAAGCGCGAATTCCGCGCCGACGACGCCGGCGCACGCCTGGCCGGTACCAGCGCAATGATCGGTGCCCTGCAGCGCCTGCGTGCCGAACAAGGGTTGCCGGTGCACATGCCGGATACCCTGAATGCCTTCGGCATCAACGGTGGTCTCAAACAAGGGTTCGCCCGCATGTTCATGAGCCACCCGCCGCTGGAAGAACGCATCGACGCACTGCGTCGCCGGGGCTGACAGGTTCCGCAGCACTAAAAGAAAAGGCCCGCAGTGAATGCGGGCCTTTTTTTGTCTGTTTGATTAATGCGGTGCTCTTCAGGCCCTCTTCGCGGGCAAGCCTCGCTCCTACAGGTCTTGTGTCGTTCACATAATCGGCGAATTACACAAAGCCTGTAGGAGCGAGCGGTGCGGCGATCCAACTTGCCCGCGAAGAGGCCAGCAAGCTCAACACACCTTAATGGCTGGAAACCCGATACACACGCTCCTCAAGCCGCGTGACACCGGCCTCGAGAAACTTCCAGCTCTCACCCAGGACGTCCTGGTCTTCCAGGATCTTCAGCTCCCACGAAGCCCCCAGCAGCCGTTGCACTTCGTCATCAAGCACAGCAAATGGCGGTCCGGCCATTTGCTTCTGGTCGTAATCCAGCGTAATCAAAATCCCTAAAGAATCCTTCGGCAGAATCCGGATCAGATGAGCCGCGTATTGTTCACGCATCGCTGGCGGCAAGGCGATCAGCGCCGCGCGGTCGTACAGTGCGCTGCAATCGGCAACATCGCCTGCCGTCAACTCGAAGAAATCGCCGCACCACAACTCGATCGACCCGGCCCGATAGACGTTGAAAGGTCCCTGCTCGCTGATTGCCGGGTCCAGTTGATGCTCATTGAAAAAGTCCTCGATGGCCTTTTCCGACAACTCGATACCCAGCACCTCATGACCGCAGTGCGCCAGCCACAACAGGTCCAGGCTCTTGCCACACAACGGCACCAGTACGCGAGAACCTTCATCAAGGCCCAGTTGCGGCCAGAACCGTTGCAGATAGGGATTTACTTCCGGCAGATGAAAGCCGATCTGATTCGACGCCCACCGTTTGTGCCAAAACTCCGGCTGCATAATTAACCCCGAAAAATTCGATCAAAAGACTCTAAAACTTATATTAGATTTAGATCAATGATCTGACTGAAGATGCTGCCATCTTACTCCCAGGAGCTCAATTATGTTCCCCAGCCTGTATATCTCTCATGGCTCCCCCATGCTGGCCCTGGAACCTGGCGCCAGTGGGCCGGCCCTTGCGAATCTGGCCGCGACAATGCCCAAGCCCAAAGCCATCGTGATCGTTTCCGCGCACTGGGAAAGCAGCGAATTGCTGGTCGGCGGCAACCCCCAACCCGAAACCTGGCACGACTTCGGCGGTTTTCCGCGGGCCTTGTTCGAGGTGCAGTACCCGGCACCCGGCAGCCCGCAACTGGCGACAGAGGTTGTCGAGCTGCTGAAGACCGATGGCCTGCCTGCGCGCATCGACGCCAAGCGCCCCTTCGACCACGGCGTTTGGGTACCCTTGTCGTTGATGTACCCGCAGGCCGATGTCCCGGTGGTGCAGGTCTCGCTGCCCACCCGTGGCGGCCCGGCGCTACAAACCCGCGTCGGACATGCCCTGGCCAGCCTGCGTGAGCGCGGCGTGCTGTTGATCGGCTCTGGCAGCATCACCCACAACCTGCGCGAACTGGACTGGCACGCCGGCCCGGAAAGCGTCGAACCCTGGGCCAAGGCGTTCCGCGACTGGATGATCGAAAAACTCGAAGCGAACGATGAAGCCGCGCTACACGACTATCGCCAGCAAGCGCCGAACGCGGTGCGCAACCACCCGAGTGACGAACATCTGTTACCGCTGTACTTCGCCCGCGCGGCCGGGGGCGAGTTCAGCATTGTGCACCAAGGGTTCACCATGGGGGCGCTGGGGATGGATATCTATCGTTTCGGCTAATAAGTCGACCGCCGCCCCCGCTCAAACGTCGGACACAAAACAGCAGGCAAAAAAAATCCCCGAACCAGTCGGGGATTTTTTATGTTCGATCAATCAGCCCGAGAGCGGATCAATCTTCGCGGTAGCGACGCAGCTTCAACTGCTTACCGGCAACGCGAGTGTCCTTCAGTTTGGTCAGCAGACGCTCCAGACCATCTTCCGGCAGCTCGACGAGGCTGAAGCTGTCACGCACCTGAATGCGACCGATGGCTTCACGCGCCAGACCACCTTCGTTGAGGATGGCGCCCAGCAGGTTCTTGGCAGCGATACCATCACGCGCGCCCAGCGCGGTACGGCAACGAGCACGGCCTTCAGCCAGCGGGATCGGAGCACGACGCTCGCGGTCACCACGGTCCGGACGATCACCGGAACGCTCTGGACGATCGCCACGCGGTGCATTGTTCGGCACCAGCGGACGTTCTTTCTCGATCGCGGCCAGGGTCAGCGCTTGACCGTTGGTAGCCTTGCGCAGCAGAGCTGCGGCCAGGGCACGCGGGCTGCAACCGATGTCGGCAGTCAGACGATCCAGCAGATCACCGTGAGTCGACTCGGCATCACCTACCAGCGGCGACAGGCTGTTGGTCAGTTTCTTGATGCGGGCATCGAGAACAGCTTGAGCGTCCGGCAGGCGAACTTCGGCAACTTTCTGACCGGTAACACGCTCGATCACTTGCAGCATGCGGCGCTCACGAGGAGTGACCAGCAGCAGCGCGCGACCTTCGCGACCGGCACGGCCGGTACGGCCGATACGGTGAACGTAGGATTCCGGGTCGTACGGCATATCAACGTTGAACACGTGAGTGATACGCGGAACGTCCAGGCCACGAGCGGCAACGTCGGTCGCCACAACGATGTCCAGACGGCCATCCTTGAGGGATTCGATGACGCGCTCACGCTGGTTCTGAGCAATGTCACCGTTCAGCGCAGCGGCTTTGTAGCCTTTGGCTTCCAGGGCACTGGCCAGGTCCAGGGTCGCTTGCTTGGTGCGCACGAACATGATCAGGGCGTCGAAATCTTCCACTTCCAGCAAGCTGAGAACGGCAGAAGTCTTCTGGTCAGCGTGAACCAACAGGTGAGCCTGTTCGATCGCGGTAACGGTCTGAGTCTTGCTCTGGATCTTCACATGCTTCGGATCGCGCAGGTGGCGTTCGGCGATGGCACGGATCGATTGCGGCAGGGTGGCCGAGAACAATACGGTCTGACGGGTTTCCGGCATGGCCTTGAAGATAACTTCCAGGTCGTCCATGAAGCCCAGCTTGAGCATTTCGTCCGCTTCGTCGAGAACCAGGTGGTTCACGGTAGCCAGGACTTTTTCGTCGCGACGCAGGTGGTCGCACAGACGGCCCGGAGTGGCGACAACAATCTGTGCGCCATTACGGATTGCTTTCAATTGTGGGCCCATCGGCGCGCCGCCGTAGACAGCCACAACAGTTACGCCCGGCATTTGCTTGGCGTAGGTTTCGAAAGCGGTTGCAACTTGTAGCGCCAACTCACGAGTTGGGGCCAGGATCAGAGCTTGCGGCTCGCGCTTGGACGGATCAATGCGGTGCAGGATCGGCAGGGCAAAGGCAGCGGTTTTACCGGTACCGGTTTGCGCCTGGCCAATCATATCGTGACCGGCGAGAATGATCGGGATCGACTGCTGCTGAATGGCCGAAGGCTCTTCATAGCCGGTAGCGACTACTGCAGCGACAATATTAGGGTGAAGTTCAAGAGCGGCGAAGCCGCCGATTTCCTGGGTCATGGGTCTGCCTCTAAGTGCATCCGCAAAGACCCATGCTCCAAAGCTGCGCATGCCGTGTTGAGACTCAAGAGTCGCCCTGGCAGCTTTGTCGGCGGGGATTTGCGAAAACGAATGAATGAAAAGAATCGTCAAGGAAGAGTCCGCGGGGCGGACGTGCAGCCGAAGCTGGCTTCGGGGAATTGCGCTACCTAAACGCGGCCCGGTTAAAGGCCGGCGCGCACTATACCGGAATTCGGCCAAAAAGGGAGCTTTTTTTATCGGAAAAAACCGGCATACGCCGTTGTGTCACGGGCTTTGCGGATAATCGTACAACCGTCTATTTTGCAAAGGCCCGGCCCTGCTGACGATGGCGCTAAAACGGTTCACCCTTGCGACGCAGACCTTTGGTCTGACGCCCCCCTTCCCGCCCGAGGAAATGCTCCATGAATCAGCCCAGCCCCAGTCGTGTCACCCGTGAAAGACACGGTCATGTCCTGATGATCGGCCTGGATCGGGTGGCCAAGCGCAATGCCTTCGACCTCGACCTGCTCAATGCGCTCAGCCTGGCCTATGGGGAATTCGAAGCCGACAGTGAGGCGCGGGTCGCGGTGGTGTTCGCCCATGGCGAGCATTTCACTGCCGGGCTCGACCTGGTCAGCGCCGGCGCAGCCCTGGCCGAAGGCTGGCAGGCACCACCCGGTGGCTGCGATCCCTGGGGCGTGTTCGGCGGCCCCCGCGTCAGCAAACCGGTGATTGTCGCGGCGCAAGGCTACTGCCTGACCGCGGGCATCGAATTGATGCTGGCCGCCGACATCAACCTGTGCGCCAGCAATACCCGTTTTGCCCAAAAGGAAGTGCAGCGCGGACTCCTCCCGTTCGGTGGCGCCACCTTGCGCCTGCATCAGGTCGCCGGCTGGGGCAACGCCATGCGCTGGCTGCTCACCGGCGATGAATTCGATGCACATGACGCCTTGCATCTGGGCCTGGTGCAGGAAGTCATGGCCAGCGAGGACTTGCTGCCACGGGCGATCGAGTTGGCCGAGAGGATTGCGAGGCAGGCACCGCTGGGGGTTCAGGCGACGTTGATGTCTGCGCGACAGGCGCGCTACGAGGGTGAAATTGCTGCGACCCAAGCATTGCCGGCACTGGTGAAGAAACTGCTCAACAGCGAGGACGCCAAGGAGGGTGTGCGGTCGATGATCGAGAAGCGGCCAGGCGTCTTCAAAGGCTGCTGACAGATCGGCTTTTGTGGCGAGGGAGCAAGCTCCCTCGCCACAAATGACCTCATCGCATTAAGTCGCCGGCCGAATATCCTTGATCAGCGATTGCAACGAATACCCCAACCGCGGCGCCAGGCCTTCCGCGCGAGCGATCAGCCCTTCCATGTCCAGCTCCTGATCCAGCTCCGATGGCACGATCAGAATCACGTTGCCCTCCTTCACCGGCAGTTCCCAGTAATGCCGGTGATAGAGACCGCGCAACAACGCTGCACCCAACGGCTTGCCGTCGTCGGTGGCCCACTGGT
>NZ_JBFTMK010000112.1:0-11851 GCF_056396965.1 Pseudomonas sp. 05N434 | reverse complement strand
CCCCCGTATCGTCTATAAGTGCTCCGCTGGAAGTGGAAGCCTTAAGGCCAATAAAAACAGTGGCAGGGTTGCCCGATGGAGATTCAAGTGCAGGACCAGGGACTCTTTTTTACCGATGCTCAAGCCCTGGAAAACAGCGCTGAAGTTGTCAGTCCGATTGCGTCGGGACTGTGAATTTGCGACATCTACCCAGCCATTTGCGACAGGGTCGTAAAGAAGCTGAAAGGTTAGATGTGCAAGTATCGCCAATAGGGTCGGCGTGATATAAGTTTGCGCCGACACAAAAAGAAAGAGCCGCCCAGATAATAAAACAGGTGGGACGGCAGTACTCTTCTAAAAACCAAAGGAGCAAATCACGATGCGCGTGATGAAGTGGAGCATGATCGCACTGGCAGTTGCAGCAGCAGCCAGTACTCAATTGGCTACGGCCGCACCTTTCGTAAGTGACCAGGCTGACGCCAAAGGTTTTGTTGAAGATAGCAAGCTCGACTTGCTGGTTCGCAACTACTACTACAACCGTAACAAGAAAGACGGCGCCGTCGATGACAAAGACTGGACCCAGGGCATCCAGGGCATGTACAGCTCGGGCTACACCCAAGGTCTGATCGGTGTTGGCGTTGAAGCTTGGGGCCAACTGGCCATTAAGCTGGACGGTTCCGACAAGTATTCGGGTACCGGCAACATGCCCGTGGGCAATGATGGCGAAGTCGAAAACAACCAGGGCAAAGCCGGCGCTGCCGCCAAGTTCCGCATCTCCAAGACCGAGCTGAAAATCGGCGACATGCAGCCAAGCACTTCTCCGGTGTTCGCTGTAGGCGGCTCCCGCATCCTTCACCAAACTGCCAGCGGTATCCAACTGCAGAGCAGCGAAGTCAAAGACCTCGACCTCGAAGCCGGTCACTTCTACTCGGCGACCAGTCAGGACCGAAATGCCCGTGATGGCGACCTGTGGGCAACCTACGCTGGCGTGAAAGCCAACTCCATCGACTACTTCGGTGGCAAGTACGGCATTACCCCAGACCTGAGCGTGTCGCTCTACGGTGCCAAGCTCGAAGACATCTGGAACCAGTACTACGCCAACGCGAACTACACCCTCGCATTGGGTGGCGATCAGTCGATCAACTTCGACGGTAACATCTACAACACCAGGGACACTGGTAGCGCTAAAGCAGGCGAAATCAATAACACCGCCTACTCCCTCGCTGCTGCTTTCTCGTTCCTGAAGGCACACACCATCACCCTGGGCTTCCAGAAAGTGAATGGCGACACTCCGTTCGACTATATCGGCGTGGGTAAAAACAACCGTGGTGGCGACTCGATCTTCCTCGCCAACTCCATCCAGTACTCTGACTTCAACGCCCCTGGCGAGAAATCGGTACAGGCCCGTTACGACCTGAAAATGGCCGAATACGGCATCCCTGGTCTGAGATCACCGACTACCCGCTCAACATTCTGTAATTGCAGAAAGTTAGTTCGCGGTAATCAAAAAAAGGCCCATCTTCGGATGGGCCTTTTTTATTGGCTACAGCATTGTGTTTAAAGGATCGGGGCTTGCAAAATGTTTGACCAAAAGGTCAGACATCAGTTGATTGACTGTTCCTTACACCGCCGCCGATTCCTGCACCACGCGAATAACCCGCTGCGGAAATGGAATATCGATGCCGGCAGTCTTCAAGCGATCGCGCGATTGTTCGTTAAACATGAACATCACATTCCAGTAGTCGGCAGTCTTCACCCACACCCGTAGAGAAACAGTGATCGAACTGTCGCCCAGTGTGGAAATCACCGCTTCCGGTGCCGGCTCAGTCAACACTCGCGGATCCTTGGCCAGGTCCAGCAACACTTCACGGGCCTTCTGCAAGTCCGCCTCGTAGTCCACACCCACATCAAATACTACTTTGCGGGTCGGCTGACGGTTGGTGTTGGTGATGATGCCGTTCGACAGATTACCGTTAGGCACGATGATGGTTTTGTTATCGCCTGTGCGCAGAACAGTGTGGAAGATCTGGATGCTGTCGACAGTACCGGCAACACCTTGGGCTTCGATCCAGTCACCGATACGGAACGGACGGAACAACAGAATCAACACGCCGCCGGCGAAATTCGCCAGGCTGCCCTGCAGGGCCAGACCGATGGCCAGGCCGGCCGCACCGATAGCCGCGACGAAGGAGGTGGTTTCCACACCGATCATCGACGCCACGCTGACGATCAGCAGAACCTTGAGGATGATGTTCGCCAGGCTGCTGATGAAGCCTTGCAGCGCCAGGTCGGCGTTGCGCAACGCCAGCAGGCCGCCCAGTTTTTGCGTGACTTTGTTGATCAGCCACCAGCCAACGGCCAGGGTGATCACCGCCAGCAACACGCGGCTGCCGTATTCCATGATCATCGGAATCCAGGCTTGAGACGCCTTGACGAGGTTGTCCACTTCAGCATTCAAATCCATCTTCTTTCTCCTGATTTCCGGCTACCCGGCACGCAAAAAATGAGCGGCAGAAAGACCGACCCCATAAGGCCCGATCGTTTCTGCCGTTGCTTGGGCCTCGGACGTCGAAATCGCCGAGAGGTTCCCGCTTGAAAGGTCAGTCGCGGAAGTTATTGAACTGCAGCGGCATGTCGAAAGTTTTGGCGCGCAGGGCGGCGATGGCTTCCTGCAGATCGTCACGCTTTTTACCGGTGATACGTACCTGCTCACCCTGAATGGCAGCCTGGACCTTGAGCTTGGCATCTTTGACGTGGGCGACGATTTTCTTCGCCAGCTCTTTGTCGATGCCTTCCTTGAGGACCGCTTCCTGCTTCATCAGCTTGCCCGACGCGTAGGCATCCTTGACTTCAAGGCATTGCACGTCGATCTTGCGCTTGACCAGGGCCAGCTTGAGGATCTCGATCATCGCTTCGAGCTGGAAATCGGCTTCAGCGGTCAGGTTGACGGTCAGGTCTTTTTCCTTGAACTCGAAGCTGCCCTTGCCTTTCAGGTCATAACGACGATCGAGTTCCTTGACGGCGTTCTCGACCGCGTTGGTGACTTCGTGTTTGTCCAGTTCGGATACCACGTCGAACGACGGCATGTAATTTCTCCAATAAAAAGGCGCGCTCGATAACGATGGAGCGCGCTTGGCTTGCGGTTAAAATCGGGCTCATTATAACGGGTCTTTTCCAACCGATACTGCGAGCCTCACATGCCAGCGACAAACCGAGTAAAAAGCTGATGTCTACCCCTTGGCATGTTCTGGGCGCCGGCAGCCTCGGCACGTTGTGGGCCACCCGTCTGGCACGGGCTTCAGTACCGGTCAGGCTGATCGTACGGGACGCGGCGCGCCTGCAGGCCTATCAGGCGGCGGGCGGGCTGACGCTGGTCGAGCACGGCGAAGCGCAGCTGTACCCGGTGCCCGGCGAAACAGCCGACAGCGACGGACCGATCAGCCGTCTGCTGGTGGCCTGTAAAGCCTATGACGCCGTAACAGCCGTGGCCCAACTCTCCCACCGACTGACACCGGACGCCGAACTGATCCTGTTGCAAAACGGCCTTGGCAGCCAGGACGCCGTCGCCGCGCAAGTCCCGCATGCCCGCTGCATCTTCGCTTCCAGTACCGAAGGCGCGTTTCGCGATGGCGACTGGCGTGTGGTGTTTGCCGGTCATGGTTACACCTGGCTGGGAGATGCCGGCCATCCAGTGGCACCGTTCTGGCTGGAGGACTTGAGCGACGCCGGCATTCCCCATGAGTGGAGCACCGACATTCTCACAAGGCTGTGGCGCAAGCTGGCGCTCAATTGTGCGATCAACCCGTTGACCGTCCTGCACGAATGCCGCAACGGCGGTTTGCAGCAACATCAGTGCGAAGTGGCCACCCTGTGCGCCGAACTCACCGAACTGCTGGAGCGCTGCGGCCAGCCAGCGGCAGCCGAAAACCTCCGGGAGGAAGTCGAACGGGTGATCAAGGCTACCGCGACCAATTTCTCCTCGATGTACCAGGATGTCGCCAATCAGCGCCGCACCGAAATCAGCTACCTCTTGGGCCATGCCTGCAAAGTTGCGTCGCGGCATCAGTTGAACCTGCCCCACCTCAATCAATTGCAGCAGCGCTTGATCGATCATCTGCACAGCCTTGGATTGCCCAGCGACTGAGCAGCGGCTACGCTGGCCACTTGTTCCTTTTCAGCGATGAACCTGATGCCATTGCGCCAGCGCCTTGAAAACCTTCCGGTCGGCCAGAAACTGCTGGCCGCCCTGCTGGTGCTGTTGACCACCGTTTTGCTGGTCGCCAACCTGACCTTTATCAGTGCCGCGTATTACATCTCCCAGGAAAGCATGGCCCCCCAGGCCCTGCAGACCATCGGCCGACTGGTGTCCAACCCGAGCCTGGTGTCCGACGCCCTGAAGTCGCCGCAAAACGCCGAACGCCTGCTCAACGAACTCAACAGTTATTCACCACTGCGTGCGGCAGCCCTTTACGACGGCACGGGTACGCGTCTGGCGCARCTGCAACACGGCGACATGCTGAGCCTGCCAGAGCACTACCAGCACCTCGAAGCCTGGCAAGCCACGGAGTTTCGCAGCAATCAAGTGATCACCCTGCCCCGCCCCGGCACCGCTCCCGGGCATTTGCTGCTGGTGGCCAGCAGCGAATTGCCGATGGCGTTCTACACCGGGACCCTGACCGCCAGCCTGGGGATTCTGATCTTCAGCGTGCTGTTGTGGCTGGTGATCGCCCGGCAGATCAAACGCCTGATTACCCGCCCCATCCATCAGCTCGAAGAGCTGTCCCGGCAAGTCACCCGGGAAGAGAACTACGCCCTGCGCGCCTCTCGCGGCAACCACGACGAAATCGGCAGCCTCGCCGAAGCGTTCAACACCATGCTCTCGCGCATCGAGGCCCGGGAGCAGCAGCTCAAACGCGCCCGCGACGATTCCCAGGCGGCTTACGACCAGGCCCAGGGGCTGGCCGAAGAAACCCGTCACACYAACCGCAAGCTGGAACTGGAAGTTCAGGTGCGGAGCAAGATCGAGAAAAAACTTACCGGTTTCCAGAACTACCTCAACAGCATCATCGACTCCATGCCATCGGCACTGATCGCCCTCGACGAGCAGCTTTACGTGACCCAGTGGAATCAGGAGGCCAGCGCACTGTCCGGCACGCGCCTGGACGAAGCCTTGAACCAGCCGATCTTTCTCGCCTTCAAACCCCTCAAGCCGTTCCTGCCGCAGCTCAAGCAAACCGTCGAGCAGCATACGGTGGCCAAGATCGAACGCGTTACCTGGCCCAAGGACGACGAACCCCGGCATTACGCCCTGACGTTCTACCCGTTGATGGGCGGTGCCGGACGTGGCGTGGTCATCCGGATCGACGACATCACCCAGCGTCTGTCCCTGGAAGAGATGATGGTGCAGTCGGAAAAAATGCTCTCGGTCGGCGGCCTCGCCGCCGGTATGGCCCATGAGATCAACAACCCGCTGGGCGCGATCCTGCACAACGTGCAGAACATTCGTCGACGTCTGTCCCCCGACCTGCCGAAGAACCTCGAACAGGCCGAGCAAATGGGCATCGAACTGGAAACGGTCAATAAGTACCTGAAAGCGCGTGAAGTACCGCAGCTGCTCGACGGCATTCAGCAGGCTGGCGCGCGGGCGGCGAAGATCGTGACCCACATGCTCAGCTTCAGCCGCCGCAGCACTCGGCAAATGGCGCCATGCGACCTGCCGGCACTGATCGATCAAGCGGTGGAAATCGCCGGCAACGACTTCGACCTGGCCATCGGCTTCGACTTCAAGGGCCAGGCGATCATTCGCCAGTTCGATCCGGCGCTGGGCCCGGTACCCGGCACCGCCAACGAACTGGAACAGGTGCTGCTCAACCTGCTGAAAAACGCTGCGCAAGCCATTCACCAGCGTACAGACGACCGCGAACCGGGGCGGATCATTCTGCGCACAAAACTGAATCCGCCGTGGGCGGAAATCCAGGTCGAGGACAACGGCATCGGCATGAGCGAAAGCGTGCGCAAACGCACGTTCGAGCCGTTCTTCACCACCAAGGAAATCGGTCAGGGCACCGGTCTTGGGCTCTCGGTTTCGTATTTCATCATCACCAACAACCACAAGGGCCAGATGGAAGTGCAATCGACGCCGGGCCAAGGCACTTGCTTCACCTTGCGCCTGCCTTTGTCGGGCACTGCGGTGAACTCTCAAGAACTCAATCAGCTGTCGAGGTAACCATGGGCTTTCGTTTGTCGAAGATTTACACCCGCACCGGTGACAAAGGCGAAACCGGGCTTGGTGACGGCCGCCGGGTGCCCAAGGACCATCCGCGAATCGAGGCCATTGGCGAGGTCGATACGCTGAACAGCCAGGTGGGCGTGCTGTTGGCCGGGTTGGCGGCGCAAAGTGGCGAGTTTCCCGGGCTTGGCGAAGTGATCGAGGTATTGGCGCCCTGCCAGCATCGGTTGTTCGACCTCGGTGGCGAACTGGCGATGCCGGTGTATCAGGCACTGAACACGGCAGAAATCGAACGGCTGGAAGCGGCCATTGATGTGTGGAATGAAGAGCTGGGGCCGCTGGAGAATTTCATTCTGCCCGGCGGTTCGGCGCTGATTGCCCAGGCCCACGTGTGCCGCAGCCTGGCGCGTAGTGCCGAACGCCGGTGTCAGCAGTTGAATACGATCGAACCGTTGGCCGGGGTGGGCCTGGCGTATATCAATCGGTTGTCGGATTTGTTGTTTGTGGCGGCACGGTTGATTGCCAAGCGCCAGGGGATTGCCGAGATTTTATGGCAGCCTGCGGCGAAACCTTCAAACTGATCGACTGATCATTCCCACGCGGAGCGTGGGAATGATCACAGCACTGCAAATCAAGCCTCAGGCCAGAACGCCCGAATCCCCGCCACACCTTGCGCGCCCGCTTCCCAGGCTTTCTGCCGCTCTACCGGGCCAACACCACCCAACAAGAACACCGGTTTGCTGAAGCCTTCGATCAAAGTCGACGCCAGCTCCCAACCCAGCGGCTGAGCATCCGGGTGCGTCTGGGTCGGCTGCACCGGCGACAGGGTCACAAAGTCCACGCCCATCTGCTCGGCCAGCGCCAGCTCTTCAGCGTTGTGGCAGGACGCCGCCAACCAGCGCGACGCCGGTAGCGGTCGGCCGGCCGCCGCGTACTTGCGCAACTGCGCGGCAGTGATGTGCCAGCCGGCGGACGGAAAGTCCCCCAGCCATTCAAACGGCCCCTTGATCATCAACTGCGCCTTGCCGGCACACAGCCCTGCCGCGTCCACCGCCAAATCGCGGTATTGCGGGTCATAGCCATTGGGCGCACGCAACTGAATCAGCTTGATGCCGCCCGCGATGGCTTTCTGAATACCGCGCAGCAAGGCCGGGGTTTCCAGACCGTCCGGGGTGATCAGGTACTCGCCAGGCAAGCGTGCTGCCGAGACGATCGGCTGGTTGGCGGCCGGAAACTCGTAGTCCAGCAGTTCCCGCGCAGTCACCCAGGCCAAAGGCTGACCTTCGGCACCATGGGGTTCGCCGGTAAACGCCGAGACTTCCCAGACATCCAGCAACACCTGCTTGTCCGGGTAGTCGTGGCGAACCTTGATCAACGGTCGCGCGGTATTGACCACGATGCCCAACTCTTCGTGAAGCTCGCGGGCCAGGGCGGTTTCGACGGATTCGTTATCCTCGACCTTGCCACCGGGGAACTCCCACAAGCCGCCCTGATGCTGGGTGTCGGCACGCCGGGCGATGAGGATCTTGCCGTTGCTATCGCGGATAACCGCCGCGGCCACGTGTACTCGTTTCACTGCCCGACCTCCTCCAGACCTGCCTTCTGCCAGGCCTTGAAAGCTGGCCATTGGTAAATGGTTTCGACATAGGCTGCATCGACCTCGGGCAGCTTCACTTGATAGGTGCGCAGGCGGACGGCGATCGGTGCGAAAAACGCATCGGCCAGGGTCGCGCCACCGAACAGGAACGGGCCGGCTTCAGTCGCGGCCGCACGACATTCAGCCCACAACGCCAGCATGCGCTCGATCTCGGCCTGAACGTCAGGCGGAGTCGGCACCAACGGCGCATTGTGGCTCAGGTCGAACGGCATGTTGCCGCGCATGGCGAAGAAACCGCTGTGCATCTGCGCGCAAGCCGAACGCGCTTGGGCTCGGGCGGCGGTGTCTTTGGGCCAGAGGCCGGCATCGGGGAATTGCTCGGCCAGGTACTCGGCAATCGCCAGCGAATCGGCGATGGTGCCGTGTTCGCTTTTCAGCAGCGGGACTTTCCCGGTCGGCGAATGCTTGAGCACGCGTGCGCGGGTGTCCGGCTGGTTCAGCTTGATCAGTTCTTCGGTGTAGGACGCGCCGGTCAGGTCGAGGGCCAGCGCGGCGCGCAGGGACCAGGAAGAATACAGTTTGTCGCCGATGATCAGGTGGAGGCTCATGTTCGGGCGCCTTTTGGTAAGAGTACAAGCCAGAATCTTTAGCGTCTGGTGGTCCGTCTTCGCGGGCAAGTCGGATCGCCGCACAGCTCGCTCCTACAGGTGGTGTGACCTGTAGGAACGAGGTTTGCCCGCGAAAGCGATCTGTCTTACGTGCGGTACTCGGCGTTGATCTTCACGTATTCGTGGGACAGGTCGGTGGTCCAGATGGTTTCGCTGCAATCGCCGCGACCCAGCTCGATGCGGATGGTGATTTCTTCCTGCTGCATCACCGCCGCGCCCTGGGCTTCGGTGTAGGTGGCAGAACGCGCGCCACGGCTGGCGATGCACACCTCGCCAAGGAATACGTCGATCTTGCTCACGTCCAGGTTCGGTACACCGGCACGGCCTACAGCGGCCAGGATGCGGCCCCAGTTCGGGTCGGAGGCGAACAGCGCAGTCTTGATCAGCGGCGAGTGGGCCACGGTGTAACCGACGTCCAGGCATTCCTGGTGATTGCCGCCGCCGTTGACTTCAACGGTGACGAACTTGGTCGCGCCTTCGCCGTCACGCACGATGGCCTGGGCTACGTCCATGCACACTTCGAATACCGCTTGTTTCAACTTGGCGAACAGCTCGCCTTCGGCACGGGTGATTTCCGGCAGTGCGGCCTTGCCGGTGGCGATCAGCATGCAGCAGTCGTTAGTCGAGGTGTCGCCGTCGATGGTGATGCGGTTGAACGACTTGTTGGCGCCGTCCAGCAGCAGGTTTTGCAGCACCTCGCGGGAGACTTTGGCGTCGGTGGCGATGTAACCGAGCATGGTCGCCATGTTCGGGCGAATCATGCCCGCGCCTTTGCTGATGCCGGTGACAGTGATGGTCACGCCGTCATGCTGGAACTGACGGCTGGCGCCCTTGGGCAGGGTGTCGGTGGTCATGATGCCGGTGGCGGCAGCTTCCCAGTTGTTTTCCGACAAATCATCGAGGGCAGCTTGCAACGCGCCTTCGATTTTCTCGACCGGCAGCGGTTCGCCGATCACGCCGGTGGAATACGGCAGCACCAGGCTGGCATCAACGCCGGTCAGCTCAGCCAGCTTGGCGCAGGTGCGCTCGGCGGCGGCCAGGCCTGGTTCGCCGGTGCCGGCGTTGGCATTGCCAGTGTTGGTCAGCAGGTAACGTACCGGACCTTGCACGCGTTGCTTGGCCAGGATCACGGGAGCGGCGCAAAAGGCGTTCAGGGTGAACACGCCCGCCACTGTGGAACCTTCGGCACAGCGCATGACCACGACATCCTTGCGCCCCGGGCGCTTGATACCGGCCGAGGCGATACCGAGTTCAAAACCGGCAACCGGGTGCAACGTTGGCAAAGGACCAAGACCAACAGCCATGAATGCGCTCCTTAAAAAATGTTGGCACCGTCAGTGCGATGGACGGTGGTTTAAATGGCAAAACGCCGCGACGGCAGAAGCCGGTCGCGGCGCGGGTATTTCAGCGTTTGAAACGGGGTTTACTGGATCTGCCCGTGGCAATGCTTGTACTTCTTGCCCGAGCCGCAGTAGCACAGCTCGTTGCGGCCCAGTTTCTGCTCGTTGCGTACCGGTGCGGTGGCGAGAGCTACATCGATCTCTTCACCCAACACTTCCGGTTGCTCCAGGCCAGGCGCTTCGTCGTGCTGGAACTGCATGCGCGCAGCCAGCGCCTCGGCTTCCTGACGCAGACGTTGCTCTTCGGCTTCCGGATCTTCGCGGCGCACCTGAACGTGCGACAGCACACGAATCGAGTCGCGCTTGATCGAATCCAGCAGCTCGGAGAACAAGGTGAAGGACTCGCGCTTGTACTCTTGCTTCGGGTTCTTCTGCGCATAACCACGCAAGTGAATGCCGTGACGCAGGTGATCCATGGTCGACAGGTGGTCTTTCCACAGGTCGTCGAGCACGCGCAGTACGATTTGCTTCTCGAAGGAGCGCAGTGCTTCGGCACCGGCCTGGTCTTCTTTCTCGTTGTACGCGGCGATCAGTTCGTTGAGCAGCTTCTCACGCAGGGTTTCTTCGTACAGGTGGTCGTCTTCGTCGAGCCATTGCTGGATCGGCAGCGCCACACCGAAGTCGCTCTGCAACGCCGCTTCCAGACCGGACACGTCCCACTGCTCAGGCAGCGATTGTGGCGGAATGTGTGCGCTGACGGTTGCGTTGAGCACGTCCTGACGGAAATCGGCAATGGTTTCGCCAATGTTGTCGGCGGCCAACAAACTGTTACGCATGTGATAGATCACTTTACGTTGTTCGTTGTTGACGTCGTCGAACTCAAGCAGCTGCTTACGGATGTCGAAGTTGCGGCCTTCAACCTTGCGCTGAGCCTTCTCGATGGCGTTGGTCACCATGCGGTGTTCAATCGCTTCACCGGACTGCATGCCCAGCGCCTTCATGAAGTTCTTCACCCGGTCAGAGGCGAAGATGCGCATCAGGCTGTCTTCCAGCGACAGGTAGAAACGGCTGGAACCGGCGTCGCCCTGACGACCGGCACGACCGCGCAACTGGTTATCGATACGACGCGATTCGTGACGCTCGGAAGCGATCACCTGCAAGCCGCCCGACTCCAGCACTTGCTGGTGACGTTTCTGCCAGTCGGCCTTGATCTGGGCAATCTGCTCAGGGGTCGGGTCTTCCAAGGACGCCACTTCCACTTCCCAGTTACCGCCCAACAGGATGTCGGTACCACGACCGGCCATGTTGGTGGCGATGGTCAGTGCACCCGGACGACCGGCCTGAGCGATGATTTCGGCTTCTTTTTCGTGGAACTTGGCGTTCAGAACCTTGTGTTCGATGCCTTCCTTCTGAAGCAGGCCGGACATGTGCTCGGACGTTTCGATGGTGGCGGTACCCACCAGCACTGGACGGCCCTGAGCCATGCACTCCTTGATGTCGCCGATGATCGCCGCGTATTTCTCTTCGGCGGTCAGGAACACCAGGTCGTTGTAGTCTTTACGCGCCAACGGCTTGTTCGGCGGGATGACCATGACCTGCAGGCCATAGATCTGATGGAATTCGAACGCTTCGGTGTCCGCGGTACCGGTCATGCCGGACAGCTTGTTGTACAGACGGAAGTAGTTCTGGAACGTGGTCGACGCCAGGGTCTGGCTCTCGGCCTGGATGTTCAGGTTTTCCTTGGCTTCGATGGCCTGGTGCAGACCTTCGGACAAACGGCGACCCGGCATGGTACGGCCGGTGTGTTCGTCGACCAGCACCACCTGACCGTCCTGCACGATGTACTCGACATTGCGATGGAACAGTTTGTGCGCACGCAGGCCGGCATAGACGTGAGTCAGCAAGCCCAGGTTATGCGCCGAATACAGGCTCTCGCCTTCAGCCAGCAGGCCGACGCGGGTGAGCATTTCTTCGATGAACTGGTGACCGGCTTCGTTGAGTTCGACCTGACGGGTCTTCTCGTCGATGGTGTAATGGC
>NZ_JBFTMK010000111.1:0-10429 GCF_056396965.1 Pseudomonas sp. 05N434 | reverse complement strand
CTCTTGTTTCCGCCTTTGCTCATTTTATTATCACTCAGGCGGTCGCCGTAATCGTGGCGTTAACAGTGAAGTCGGCTTCATTTTATGTAGAGGGGATGCCATCGTTTTATTATGAGGTCGTATTTGTCATGAATCGAGTGGCTTGGTTTGTTGGTTATTTTATTTATATGTATTCTATGGTTCAGATATTTAGTGCAGTATTCGCGATATTTAGAGCGACATCCTGGTTCGAAATGTACGCCGGCCAAGATAAAAATAAAGATAAGTAAACTTAGCTTGACTGCAATCGCTTCAGCTCCCGTTCAACCGCTCGTTTTGCCGTCCTTTCACTCGCATACAACCACCGTAACCGCCGCGGCTTGCTCTGATCCCCAGCTGTCACCGTCTTTTCCTTCCCGGTCTTCTTGTCGCGGTAGTACGCGATGACTCCCGTGAAGACGCCCTTGTTCTCTTCAGCCAGATCCTCAACCGTGTCCTCGGGCAACTTGCTCTCCAGCTCCAGGCTCACGGTGTAGCCACTGTCAGCACTGAGGGTGTGCTGCACGTTGCCGCCGTACCAAATGATTTCGTCGATTTCCTGTTTCACGCCCTGGAGCGTGTAGGTCAATTCCGGGATCAGATCCGGCCGGCCCATGGCCAGGGAATAGCTGAGGGTCGCGCTGCCGCGTTGCAGGCGATTGAACTCGGCACGGGCAGCGCGCAGGGCGGACTGGCGGTCGCTGTAGGTGTGACGCAAGTCCTTGAGATTTTCCCCGCCACCAGCAATGGCTTCCTGTTTCTTGGCGCTGTTCACATCGTAGAAGTAGGCCCGCACGCCATCGTAGCTGTCACGGTCGGCTTGCAAGTAGCGGTGCTGGTCGCCGTCAGCGCGGGTGAGGGTTATGTGCGGCAGGTCCATGCCGCTGGCGGTTTTACCGCCGCCGGCGGGGATACACAGCAGGCAGCCAGCCTTGACGGTGATCACCGCGTCAAACTCTTCCCCCACACGACTGATCAGATTGGCGTCGGATTCGTTGGCCTGGTCGAGTTGCAGGATGGGTAACCCATCCAGGGCGCCGGCAATGGTCGCGGTCAGGCCGTTGCCTTGGGCGATGTCCCCCAGGACATCTCCTAACGTGGTGTTGCTCCAGCTGCGCTCGCGTTTGGTTTTTAATCCTTTGCGCAGATCTGCAGACCGAGCGCGAATACTCAGCACATCCGGTGCGCCGCTGTGTTCAGTTTCGTCGACCGTGTAGGTGCCCTTATCGACCAGACCAGTATCGCTCCAGCCAAGCCAAAGGTGGATCACCGCGCCCTTAGGTGGGATGGCCAGCAGCCCGTCATGATCGCTGAGGGTGAGGCTGAGTTGGTCTGCCTCGATCCCCCGGTTGTCGGTCAGGTCCAGGCTCATCAGCCGTGGACTGATCAGTTTGGCTATGTCGTTGCCGTCGACGGTAATTCGAAACGCTGGCACCGGGTACCCGGCCTCGCGACGGTAACGTTCCACGGCGTCATCCAGAAAGCCTGTGACCCTGGAGAGGGCGGCATCGATCACAGCAACGATCTCATGATGCTGACACCCGCGTTGGTACCGGCACCGAGCAGGTCTATCCGATCATCGTCGATGCGTTTGAGGCTGATGGAAAATTCGATGCGGCGCGGTGTGCCGTCGCGGAAAAAGATGGTTTTGGTTTCGCTCAGGCTCTCAATGACCCACAGGCCGTAGATTCGGCCGCTGCCTTCCACCACGGGCCATGCTTTGCCGGTATTTGCCATCAGGCGCACGGCATCGAGGCTGAGAGCACTACCAGCCAATTCGGGGAGGATGACGCCAGGGAGGGTGATCGAGTCGTCACCGCGCCCGACAAACTGCCGTGCTGGCGCTGCTCCKAAGCGATTATTGCTGGCGTGGCGCCATTCGGTTTGACGTTGCAGCTCCTGGTAGGCGGCAGTGGAGAGGCTGAACACGAACATGCCCAAGGCAAGCATCATGGTATTTACTCCAGGTCAGAGAGTTTGCTGCGCTTGCGAGCGCCTTTTTCGCTTTCGATGCGGGCGAGCTCTGCGCGCACGGCACGGGCGATTGCTTGCGGGTCCATCCCAGGCGTTGCCGGGATGTGGATTTCGTAAGTGTCGTGGCTGTCATAAACAGAGCTGCCCGCGTTGCTGATCGGGGTACGGGTATCGACCGTTAACCCAGGCATTGAGGCTGTGCCCAACGCCATGGCGCCGGCAGTGGTGAGTTGCTTGCTCATGTCGGCCATTGCACCCAACGGGCCGCTCTGACCGCCTTCCAGCCCTTGGGTGAGGCCGGCCATGGTGAAACCGCCCAATTCTGCAAACACGCGCGACGGGCTGTGGATGCCAAGCTTTTCCTTGAACCAGCCAACCGTCGATTCGCCGATCGAGGTGATGGCGCCTTTGATTTGGCCCATACCGGCAAACAGCCCATTGACCAGACCGCTGACGATCATGTTGCCGAACTCGGTGAAGCGGTTTGGCAAATCCACGCCCAGGTAACTCAGCACGCCGGCGAACGCCTGGTAGATCAGGCCGACCGGGCTGAAGTTGGCTAGGGTGTTGAGGATGCTGCCGATGCCACCGCTGAAGCCGGCTTTGATTTCGGTCCAGGCATTGGTGAAATAGAGCTTCACCGCGTCCCAGTTTTTATAGATCAGGTACGCCGCACCGGCGAGCGTTGCGACAACCGCAGCGATGGCGAGTACCACCGGGTTCGCGGCGAGTCCCCAAAGCGCGATGCTTACAGTGCGCAAAGCGGTCAGCAGAACGCCGCCCAGGGTACTGGCCACCGTCCGAATCCCCTGCGCAAGCATGGGGAAAGCGTTGCGCGCCAGGCCGGTCAGGGTTGGGGCCAGCTTCTGCATGATCCTCAGCGTGCCGCCACCCTGCACACCGAACATGGCCAAGCCGTAGCGAACCACGGCGAAGGGACCGAGCAGGCTCGCCAAGGTCAGTGCCAGACCACCGAACATAATCGACAGACCGGCCACCAATGCCACGACTTTGACCAGACCACCGGCCAGTTGTGGATTTTCCCGAGCCCAGGCGCCGACCTTGTTGGCGATTTCGCCCAGGGTGTTGATCAGCTCTTTCAGATCTGGCGCAACGGCGGCGCCGAATTCGGCCATGGCATTGGTGAAGCTACCTTCGGCGGCTTCCATGACATTGGTGAGGGTGCCGAGCTGTTCGTTGACGCGCTTGCGCAGGTCGGCCTGGTTCTGAAGCTTCTGCTGAATCTCTCTGTATCCTGCCAGCCCCTTGTTCATCATGGTGTTCAGGGTGGTAATCGTTTCAGAGTCATCGCCGAACAGCGATTTCATGGTCGCGGTCCGGTCTTCATCGTTCAGCGTATTAAGCTTTTCGACCTGGGCAAACAGGTTTTCTAGGCCGGCGAAGTTGCCCTTGTCGTCGGTGAACTTGAAACGGATTTTTTTGCCTTCGATCTCCAGGATTTTGTTGACGTCCTTTACACCATCCTTATCCAACCCAGCCTGGAAGATTTTTCGGAAGGCGTTGCCGGCGGCGCCGCCTTCCATACTTGTTTGATCCATCATGACCAGCAGCGGTGCCAGCTCGTTGGCCGCATCGATGCCTGATTTTTTGATGGTGTCCAATACCGGCGAAATTTTGCTGAAGCCCTGGAGCATGTTGGTCGGGTCAACGCCCGAGTAAAAACCGCGCTGGATGGTATCCATCAACGCCATCATGTCCTTCTCGGAAGTGCGGGTGGCATCTTGCATCTTGGCCGCGAATTCGGCGGCTTCGGCCACTGGCATTTGCAATTGCACACCCAGGTACGCCGCTGCTTCACCGGTACCGCCGAGAATGCTCTGGGCGCTGAGACCTTGGCGCCGGAGCATCGTCATCATTTCCTGAAAGTCGGCCGTGGTACCGGGCAATCGGTCGCCCAGTTTGGTGGCGAGGTCAGTGATTTTCTGGAAGTCCTCAGCGACCTTGCCATTGCCATCCATCATCGACACTTTCAGTTGTGTGGCTGAGTCTTCGTTCGGCGCAAAGGCGCCAATGGCTTTGGCGATGGGGCGGCTTGCCGCATAACCCGACCCCAGTCCGGCGGCGCCATTCATGGCCATGTTGCCGGCCAGGTTCTGGGTCTTCTCCATCTTGCTGCGTTCGATCGCCAGGCGTTTTTGTTGCGCGTTCAGGGCGACCAGGCGTTTGCCCTGTTCGCTGATGCTGGCGTTGGTGGCGCCGATCTGTTCGCGCAGCTGGCGCTCGTGGCTGCTGAGGTCCTTGGTGCTGATGCCGGCGCTGTACAGTTTCGTGCGTAGCGTCTGGAGCTGTTCACTCTGCTGCTGGTGCTGTTCTTTAAGTTTCTGTGCTTCACGCACGGCGGTGCGGAAATCTTTGGCCATGGCCTTGGTCGGCACACCGGTGGCAGCGAATTGCTGGCTGAGTGCCCGAACCTTGTCGCGGGCGGCACCGAGAGCTTGCTCGGTTTGTTCGGCCGCAGCGCGCTGGGTACGCCAGGCGCTGACATCCTTCTGCTGTGTGTTGAGCTCCTTGAGGCGGTCACGAGCATCCTTGAGGGCGCGTGCGGCGCCGATGCTGCCATTGTTGATGGCCTTCAGTGGACCGCTCGCCCGGTCGATGGCGTTGAGCAATACCTGAAGTTTTAGATCATTCGCCATCGGTGGAGCTCCGCACCCTGGCGCGCTCGCGCCAGTCCATCAGTTCTTGCAGGCCCAACTGATCCATGTCCGCTGGCGCCCAGTGAAAAACCACAGCCAGGTCGGCCATGGCGTCCTCTACGCAACGAGGGATGCGTCCGTCTTCACCGACCTCTGCAACAAAAAACCGGAAATCTTGCTGCCACAGGCGAGCAGGTCGGCCGGGTCCATTCCGGCTGCTTCCGGGGCGGTAATGCCTGGGCTGGTGATGCGTGGCAGGATCTTGATCAGAGTGGCCACGTCCATGTTCAACAGTTCAACTAGCTGGACGCCGCGCAGCTCGCCTGACGCTGGTTTGCGTAGGGTGAGGGTGTCGATGGTGGTCTTGCCGCGTTTGATCGGTGAATCGAGGGTGACGGTGTTGTCATCGACAGGCGGTAATGCTTCTACGGTGTCTTCAGGATTCATGGGAGGCTCCAGATTTCAGGGTGGGCCGTCCTCGATTGAGCACGGCAGGGCGGATCAAAGGCCGATGGCGGCGCGCTGTTTTTCCAGCATGTCGACGCCGTTAACCTTCTCGATGAAGTTGAGCAGATCGATCTCGATGATTTCTTCGTTATCGACGATCAGCTTGTAGTAGGTGCATGTGGTGGTGATGCTGTGTTCGGTGTCTTCACCGGGCTGGGCATCGCCCATTTCGATGGTTTCGTGGCGGCCGCGTACGACGATTTCCACGGCGCTGACTTCACCGGTGTCGTCCTGCTGAAACGAACCGGCGAATCGCAGCTGCACACCCGAAGCATTCACAGTGCCGAACTGACGCAGCGCGATCAGGTCCAGGCCGCCGGTCTTCCATTCGAATTGAATGCCGTCATCGGAGAAGCCCAGATCCGCCTTGACCGGGCCGTTCATACCGCCGCCGCGATAGGCTTCCATCTTGCGGCCGAGCGGGGGCGGGGTAACGCTTTTGGCAACGCCCTGGTAGCTATTGCCGTCGTTGAACAGGTTCATGTTTTTGAGTTTGCGAGGCATGGCCATGGCGGTGTTCTCCGGTGTACTGACTCGGGGTGACTCCCCTCACGGGAAGCCCCGGTTTAGCTGTTAACTTTGTTGGCGAACTGGATCAGGTAACGGTCGGTAATGCGCTGACGAAGGGTCAGATCTTCCAGTGGCGGTACCGGCGTGTAGTCGTAATCGAGGACGAGCTTTCCGGCCTTCAGGCTGTCTTTGTCGTTGATGTCATCCGGGTACCAGCAGCTCCCGCCAATCAGGTAGCCCGCTGTGACCAGTTCGCGGAACTTGGCGTTGATGCTCTCGATCATGTCGCGCACCAGAGAGGCATGCATGGGCCTGTCCACAGCCCACATCTGCGCCTCGGCCATGGTGTCGGCAAGGATCTGCGCGGTACGGGTGTAGTTCTCGAAAGCGAATAACGGATCGTCGCTGCACGTCCGACTGCCCCAGAAGCGAAAGCCGCCCTCGTTGATCAGGGTGGTGACCTCGTTACTGTTGAGGTAGTTGGCATCGGTGGCGGGGTTTTGCAGATCCCAGAACACGTCGGCGCTGATGCCGGTCACGCCGTTGACCGCAACGTTGGACAACGTTTTGTGCCAGCCCACCTCCTGGTCGATCTTGGCRCGCAGGCCCAGCGCGCGAGCCACGGAGGAAGCCTTTGCGGTTGCGTTGGTGGTGGTGTTCCAGTTCTGGAAGTCCGGCCAGATGACCATGACTTCCCGGGCGCCGAAGTTTTCGCGGTAGGCGACGGCTTCTTCCTTAGTCTTGCAGTTCCAGGCGCTGACGTAGTTAAAGGCGCGCAATTGTTGACCGATAGCGACCAGGGCGCTGGCCACCGGTTGGCTGTCCAGACCAGGTACCCCGAGAATGCGTGGCACCAGGCCGACCTTGGCCTTGGCGGCGAGCAGGGCTTTCATGCCGGTGTATTTGCCGTCTGAGGTGGTGGTACCGATCAGGGCGCTGGTGGTTGCTGCTTCGGTTGCCCCTTCCTTGACACGCACCACGATCACGTAGGGTTTGGTCTGGTCGGCGATGGCTTGGAGAGAGGCTGCCAGGGTGCCCTTGGTACCGGCCTTGGCAATAGCGGATTGCACGTTAGTCAGCAGAACCGGTGTGTCCAGTGGGAAGGCGGTGGCATCAGCGTCTTCGGCCGTGCAAACCATGCCGATAACAGCGGTGGGGATGGTGCGAATGGGGCGGGTGCCGTCGTTGAGTTCGATGACCCGCACGCCGTGGAGATAATCGGCCATGGGTTTGCCTGCGCAGTGAATGAGATGACAGTGCGCAGGCTGCCGCGTGCGCGCCTGATCGGCGAGCACTGGAGATTGTGAGAGCGGGGATTACAGGGAGAAGTGCTGATCTTGTCTCCTGGACCGCTTTTACGGCCCAGGGTTTGGAGCAAGGGCAGGGGTTAAATCGCGTCCAGCTCGGCGGTAACCAATTCGCCAGCGGCGACCACCGCTTCGACGGTGGTCAGCTCTGCCAAAGACGCCTTGCCGCCGATGCGGGCTGCCTCGATGCGAGCCGCCACTGCCAGCCAGGCATCACGGGCTTCAATCACCCGATTTGCCTGCGCTTGTGGGGTGATCTGCAATGCCTCGGCTTCTGCCTTGAGCAACACGTAGTCGCTGGCATCCGCTGGCGAGCCGGCTGCGATGTAGCGCTCGGCTTCGTTCGCCTTGAGCAAATACATTGCATCCTGGCCATCGATGCGTGTGGCATTGCGTGCGCGAGCCTGTGCCACAGCCGCATCAATCCCTTTCTGAACCTGCTCAGCCGCAGCCCCCGCCAGCACCAACACCGGGACTCCTACCGTCAACGCATCCTCGACGGTAAACGCCGAATAAAACTGCCCTTCATATGTGAAATTAAGCCGCATTTTTAGTCACCGATTTAAACAAGGTTTACGTTAGTAACGACACTTCTGGTCGCGCCATTGGAGTCAAAAACAACGCCAGTCAAATAGTCACCCGACCATTTCGCGCCAGCCGGCAAGGTATTGGATTGCGCCGCAAAAATAATCGGACTACCGGCCGTTTCGATTAATGGCGTGTTCTTAACCACCGGACCCACGCGGCTGATCTTGTTCAAGTACAGCGAGACAATGCCGGTTTGCCCGTTGATCGTGTGACGAGTCAGCGCGGTATCGCCCAGCTCGATCTCACACCCGGTCACATGAACCATGCCCATCGGGCGGTCATAGCGACGGAAGAAACCGGTGTAGACGTTGTTTGTCGTTGACTCGGGCTTCGAATAATTGGCTGTGCGAATGCGGACGCTCCCCAAAACAACGGTGGAACTGTCCAGCATAAAACCGGTGGTCGAGTTGTCCTGATTCCCCGCGCCGTCAGCCCCGTTTGCCTGCACGCAAATGTTGCGCAGGGTGGGCATCACCGTCTCACCCTCGGCGACAGTAATTGTCAGGTTCTTGGATGCGACGAAAATCAAACTCTCGATCACATGTTCATGACCAGACAACCGGACGTAACCACCACCGCCGTAAGGAATGGTATTCACGGCCTTCGCCACCGTTTTAAACGGTTTGAGTTTGTCGCCCGTGCCGGCGGCATCATCGCCAGTAATAGCGTTCACGTAGTAAGTCTTGTTCATCGCCGGGACCGCACTTATCGCAGCGGCCACGGAGTCTTTAATGCTCTTCTCTTTGTCCTGAAACATTGCAACAAGGCGAGTAGCCTCAGCCAGCAGTGCCGACATGCCCATAATGATTCCCCTGCTTTATTTCTGTTTAAGTTGCGAAACTTCGTTTTTAAGCACCTGGATCGACTCACCCATTTCCGCGATCGAGTCTTTTTGCGTCATGTAGCCGCGCATCAAATTCACCAAGCTGGTGGTGCAGTCGCCCGCCAGGGCATCGACCGCTGCTGCCGCCCAGCCCCCTTCGTGGTACATCGGATAAACGGGGTAGCGCAGGTACAACCCGCCGGCACCCTCGATTTTCGGCAGCACCGCGTAGATGCCCGAGGCACGTACAAGCCGAGGCGTTCCGGCGCTATCCAATACCCAGCGTGGGCTCGCCCCTGTATCCGCTGGATCGGGATCTAGCACCGTGTCAGAGAACATCTCGGCCGGCGTGAGGTAGTGCCGAGAGCTATCGCTGCGTCCAGTCCAGGCGGTTTGCGCAGTTGCACCATCGCCGACCGCGGCATTTACCGTGGCGATGCCGTAAGGGTTCCAGCCCTCCAGCGGGGTACGCAAAATCAGCTCCAACGGAATCGCGTAGCTGTTGCGGTAGGTTTGGCCATCGGCCACAAAGGACGCCACCTCAGGGCGGGTGTTGGACGCAACGAACAACGTCGGGTCGTTGTAACTTCGCAGGCCCTTGGTGCGGCCGCTGGCGTTACGCTCGTGCCCATACCGGCGGTTGTAGTAAGCCGCGTTCAGCAGCTCGGCGCTGTCCCACTTGGTCAGCTTGGTCACCACGCCGCTGTCGGTGTACTGCTCGACCAAGTTCGCCCCGGCGCCGTTCAGCCCTGGAACCTTGGCCATCAGTTCATCGAGTAGGTCGATGGTTGGGGATTCGTTGTACGCGCCCCAGGTTGGATCGGCCGACAGCTCACGGTTGATACGCCACCGCTGACGGCGGCTTGTCGCCACCTGAGGCCCCGTCAGGTTTGCGTGCCAACGCTGTAACGGCAGATCGAGCGGGGTGACGAGTTTTTCAACGGGGTAATCCCCCACGCTGCCCACGTCTGCGACCGATATGCGGTAGCGCCAGGCCACGTACTGCGGCCGCCCAGTCTTAGAAACTTGCCGTACTGAGCCGGGGATGAACGATCCGTTTTCATTTCGGCCGCTATAGCCGGTGGCGCCCATCAACAGGGTGCGCGACAACAGGTCGCGATAGCCGTTGATTTCCTCCAGATGGCGGAAGCTTTCAAAGGTGTCGTTCACCTCGTCGGTCAACAGCTCCGGCCAGATTTCCAGCACCGACAGGTTCCAGCGAAAGTGGGGCTGATAGTCGCGAATCGACGTGTCACGCGCAGCAAAGGCCCGAAAGTATTCACGCATTTCTGCGACCTTCGCCGGAATGCCGACCGCCGCATTCACCGACGCCGGGGCTGCTGGTGGGGCAATGTCCACCATGGCCAGGTAGTTACCCGGCGCAGCGCTGCGCAGGCGGTAGTCGTTGTGCCGCGTCCTGACCATGTGGCCGTTGATCATAGCCGCGATTTCACCCAGCCCCGGAGTGGCCAGCAGGTTCGGGTGGTTGTGCAGGTTGATGGCCGAATAAGCGCCGTCGAACGTGCGGTTGAACGACTCGGTACCGGCAGAACCGTATTGGCGACTGCCCAACACCCCCGACTGGCCAAAGGTGCGGAAAATTTCCGCCAGGTATTCCGACTGGCTCGACTCGGCGACCCAGTCGGTTTCGATGAAATTGGTCAGCGGGTAGTTATGGGTTTTGCCTTCTGCATGTTCGGCCGACAAGTCCTTTTTGATGCTGGCCAATTCGACTTCAACAAACTCTTTCACCCAGGCACGGGTCGCCTGAATGACCGAGCCGTCGAGCATCAACGTCACGTTGTCGGCATTGCTGGTGGTGAAGATAGTGCGAATGTTGATTTCGCGACCGGCACCGGTGGCAATGAGCGGCTTAAACGACTCAGGGTATTTGCCGATGGCGTACAACACGCCGGTGTCGGTCCAGACGGCCACTTCACGAATCCAGAAGCCACCGACGTTTTGAGGAATGATCGCCTCGACCACCAGCCAGGCCGTGTTTGTTTTGTCTTGATACAGGTTGCTGAAGCTGCCTTCCCAGACCG
>NZ_JBFTMK010000110.1:0-12802 GCF_056396965.1 Pseudomonas sp. 05N434 | reverse complement strand
CCGGGGCGCTGTCGACGAAGGCGCGGTAGCCGAACGGGCCGATCACCGCCTGGATTTTTTCCGCCAGTTGTTGCACGCGTTTACGAATTAATTTGTGGTAATCGCGGCCCAAGGCATAACGCGAGACGTAGGCTTTTTCCGGTTGGGCCAGCCGTTGCGCCATGTGCGTGTCGCCCGGCAGGTAGTCCATGCGCAGGGAAACCACGCGCAGGGTGCCCGGCACCAGTTCTTCCGGGTGCGAGCGTTTRCTGCCATGGGCGCCCATGTAATCCATTTCGCCGTGATAGCCAGCGGCGAGCCAGCGCTCCAGGTGCTGCTCATGCTCGGCCAGATCGAGGCCGCTGATGCCGACYTGCTGAAAGCCCAGCTCGCGGCCCCAGTCCTTGATGGATTGGGCGAGGGCGGGCAGGTCTGTGGTAATAGCGGGCATGAGGCGAGAGAAACCGGAGCTGAGATGCGTATAATTCTGCCAGACATCGGAGCCTGAAGACGCATGCCGCACACTAAAGATGAATTACCCGACGCGCTGTATAGCGCCGCGCAAGTCCGAGGGCTCGATGCGAGCGTGATCGCRGCCGGTACACCGGGCTTCGAATTGATGCAGCGTGCGGCACGGGCGACCTGGCGTGCGCTGGTCCGCCATTGGCCGACCGGGCACGAATTGAGTGTGGTGGCCGGCCATGGCAATAACGCGGGCGACGGTTATCTGGTGGCCGTGCTGGCCCGACGTGCCGGCTGGCATGTGCGGGTGCTGGCCGCCGGTGACCCCGGGCGTTTGCAGGGCGATGCCGCGTCGGCGCATGCCGAGGCGGTGGCCGAAGGCGTGGCCATTCAAGGCTGGACCCCGCACTCCGAGTTGCGCGGCATTGTGCTGGATGCATTGCTCGGCACCGGCCTGACCGGTGAAGTGCGCGAGCCGTTCGCCAGCGCCATCGCCGCGATCAATGCCAGTGGGCTCCCGGTTGCGGCGGTGGATATCCCCTCGGGGTTGTGCGCCGATACGGGGCGCCAGCTCGGCATTGCGGTTCGAGCAGACCTGACTGTGACGTTCATCGGGTTGAAGGTGGGGCTGTTCGCCGGTGACGCGGCGGATGTGGTGGGCGATTTGGTATTTAACGATCTGCACGTCGCCCCCGAGACATTTATTGGGGCCGAGATAAGTGCGCGTCGCCTGACGGCCGGTAATGTGCCGCGTCTGACCGGCCGCGCTCCAACTGCCCACAAAGGCAAATTCGGTCACGTATTGCTCGTTGGCGGTGATCGCGGTTTTGGCGGCGCCATCCTGCTTAGTGCACAAAGTGCCCTGCGCAGCGGTGCCGGCATGGTGTCCGTGGCCACCCGCAGCGAGCATGTTCCGGYCGCCCTGGCGCGTTTGCCGGAAGCTATGGTGCTCGGTACGTCGTCGGCCAATCAATTGATGGGCTTGCTGGAGAAGGCCACGGTGCTGGTCGTCGGCCCGGGGCTGGGGCAGGCCGCCTGGGGGCGCAGCCTGTTGTCGGCCGCGGCCAACGCGTCGCAGCCACAAGTATGGGATGCCGATGCATTGAACCTGTTGGCCGAAGGTGGCGTGAGCTTGCCCGCAGGTAGTGTCATCACGCCGCATCCGGGCGAAGCGGCACGATTGCTGGGGATATCGACAGCCGCCGTACAGGCTGACCGCCCGGCCGCGGCCCATGCGTTGAGCAAAAAATATACAGCGGTGGTAGTGCTCAAGGGCGCTGGCAGTCTGATTGCCAGCCCCGATGGGCGTCTGGCGCTGTGTCATCAGGGCCATCCGGCCATGGCGTCGGCCGGGTTGGGTGATGTGCTGGCCGGTCTGGTGGGCGCCTTGCTCGCTCAGGGCCTGGACGCGTATGACGCGGCCTGCCTGGCGGTCTGGCTGCACGCCAATGCCGGTGCGCAACAAGGTAAATTAGGCCGCGGGCTGGCGGCCAGTGATCTGATTCCAGCCATTCGTCAGTTGTTGGAGGAGCAAGCACCGTGTCTGAAGTAACCCTGTACCTGGCTGATGAGCAGGCCATGAGCGATTTTGGCGCACGTATCGCCAAAACCACCGGAGGGCACGGTCTGATCTTTCTTGAAGGGGATCTGGGCGCGGGGAAAACCACACTGTCCCGGGGCATCATCCGTGGCCTGGGGCATACCGGCGCGGTAAAAAGTCCGACCTTTACCCTGGTCGAGCCTTACGAGATCGGCGCCGTCCGCGCCTTCCATTTCGACTTATATCGATTGGTCGACCCCGTCGCTGAGAATTTTGCCCCAAGGCTCGCGTGGCGAGTCGTGGTGTGCCGTTTTGGCATTGGAATCCAAATAAATGATGGGGTTAGGTATGCGCTTTCGCGCGTTGGTTGCTGCCGTAGGGGTGTTGTTTTTGGCGGTGACCGTCGACGCTGTGGCCGAGACGAAGGTCAACAGTGTTCGCCTTTGGCGGGCGCCGGATAACACTCGACTGGTGTTCGACCTGACGGGGCCTGTCCAGCACAGCGTCTTTACCCTGACCGCACCGGATCGGCTGGTAATCGACATCAATGGCGCGACGCTCGGCTCGCCGCTGAACGTCTCCACGGCCAACACGCCGATCACGGCAATGCGTTCGGCTCAGCGTACGCCGACCGATTTGCGGGTGGTCATCGACCTGAAAAAAGCCGTCACGCCGAAAAGCTTCACCTTGGCGCCGAACGCCCAGTACGGCAATCGCCTGGTAGTCGACCTGTTCGACAACGCGGCCGATGCCGCGCCACCGCCTGCGCCAACACCGTCTGTGGCCACGGTACCCGCCGTACCCGTCACGCCGTCCGAGCCTTCGATCAAGCTGCCACCCGCACCGGCTGGCAAGCGCGACATTATCGTGGTGATCGATGCCGGTCACGGCGGCGAAGACCCGGGCGCCTCGGGGTCTCGCGGTCAGCGTGAAAAAGACGTGGTGCTGGCCATCGCCCGTGAACTGCAGCGTCAGGTCAATGGCATGAAAGGTTTCCGCGCCGAACTGACCCGTACCGGCGACTACTTCATTCCATTGCGCGGCCGTACCGAAATCGCCCGCAAGAAGGGCGCCGACCTGTTCGTTTCGATCCACGCCGACGCCGCGCCGTCAGCCGCAGCGTTCGGTGCGTCGGTGTTTGCCCTGTCTGACCGCGGCGCTACGTCGGAGACCGCCCGTTGGCTGGCCGACAGCGAAAACCGTTCCGACTTGATCGGCGGTGCCGGCAACGTCAGCCTCGACGACAAGGACCGGATGCTCGCCGGCGTGCTGCTCGACCTGTCGATGACCGCTTCCCTGACTTCCAGTCTGAACGTTGGCCAGAAAGTCTTGAGCAACATCGGTCGCGTCACGCCGCTGCACAAACAACGTGTCGAGCAAGCCGGGTTCATGGTGCTGAAGTCGCCGGACATCCCGTCGATCCTGGTGGAAACCGGGTTCATCTCCAACGCCAACGAAGCCTCGAAACTCGCGGCATCGAGCCACCAGCAGGCGCTGGCGCGCTCCATCAGCAGCGGCGTGCGGCAATTCTTCCAGCAGAACCCGCCGCCGGGCACCTACATTGCCTGGCTGCGCGATTCCGGCAAGATCGCCCAAGGCCCACGTGACCATCGCGTGAGCCCCGGTGAAACCCTGGCGATGATCGCCGTGCGTTATCAGGTGTCTGCGGCCACCTTGCGCAGTGCCAACAACTTGCAAAGTGACGAGCTGAAGATTGGTCAGACGTTGACCATTCCAGGCACTGAACTGGCGGCCAAAGAATGAACCAGGTGCTGACCAACACGGCGCGTATCGAGCTACTCAGTCCACGGCTGGCGAACCAGATTGCCGCTGGTGAAGTGGTTGAGCGCCCGGCCTCGGTGATCAAGGAGTTGCTGGAAAACAGCCTCGACTCCGGCGCCAAACGCATCGATGTCGATGTGGAGCAGGGCGGTGTCAAGCTGCTGCGGGTGCGCGACGATGGCAGTGGCATTTCCGCCGATGACCTGCCTTTGGCCCTGGCCCGTCACGCCACCAGCAAGATTCGCAACCTGGAAGACCTCGAACAGGTCATGAGCCTGGGGTTTCGTGGTGAGGCGCTGGCCTCCATCAGTTCCGTGGCGCGTCTGACCCTGACTTCCCGCACTCGCGACGCCGATCAAGCCTGGCAGGTGGAAACCGAAGGCCGGGACATGGCGGCTCGCGTGCAACCAGCGGCTCATCCGGTGGGCACTTCGGTGGAAGTGCGCGATTTGTTCTTCAATACCCCGGCGCGCCGCAAGTTTCTCAAGACCGAAAAAACCGAATTCGATCACCTGCAAGAAGTGATCAAGCGTCTGGCGCTGGCGCGGTTCGATGTGGCGTTCCATCTGCGCCATAACGGCAAAACCATCCTCAGCCTGCACGAAGCCCATGATGACGCGGCCCGCGCCCGGCGTGTGGCGGCGATCTGCGGGGCGGGCTTTCTGGAGCAGGCGTTGCCGATCGAAATCGAACGCAATGGCCTGCATTTGTGGGGTTGGGTCGGGTTGCCGACCTTCAACCGCAGCCAGGCGGATTTGCAGTATTTCTTTGTGAATGGCCGTGCCGTGCGCGACAAACTGGTGGCGCACGCAGTGCGCCAGGCTTATCGCGACGTATTGTTCAACGGTCGGCACCCGACATTCGTGCTGTTTTTCGAAGTCGATCCGGCGGGCGTCGACGTCAACGTGCACCCGACCAAGCACGAAGTACGCTTCCGTGACGGGCGCATGGTTCACGACTTCCTTTACGGCACTTTGCATCGCGCCTTGGGTGATGTGCGGCCGGAAGACCAGTTGGCCGCGCCTGTCGCGACAGCCGTGGTCCGGCCAACCGGTATCGAAGCCGGCGAGTTCGGCCCGCAGGGCGAGATGCGTCTGGCGGCCAATGCGCTGCTGGAGCAGCCTCAGGCCCAGCCGTCCTTCAATACTTCGGCGGGCTCTGGCGCCGGTGCCGGTTATCAGTATCAATACACGCCGCGACCTCAGTCCGGCGTGCCCGTCGCCGAAGCCCAGGCGGCCTATCGCGAGTTTTTCGCGCCGTTGCCCGAGGCCAATGCGGTCGCGCTGCCGGCCGGGCAAGATGACATTCCGCCGCTGGGCTATGCACTGGCGCAGCTCAAGGGCATCTACATTCTTTCGGAAAACGCCCAAGGCCTGGTGCTGGTAGACATGCATGCCGCCCATGAGCGGATCATGTACGAACGGCTGAAAGTCGCCATGGCCAGCGAGGGGTTGAGCGGTCAGCCATTGCTGGTGCCGGAATCCCTGGCGGTCAGCCAGCGCGAAGCCGACTGCGCCGAAGAAAACGTCGCCTGGTTCCAGCGTCTGGGTTTTGAATTGCAGCGCCTTGGCCCGGAAACCCTGGCCATCCGGCAAATCCCTGCGTTGCTGAAGCAGGCCGAGGCCAACCGACTGGTTAGCGATGTGCTGGCGGATTTGATGGAATACGGCACCAGCGACCGGATTCAGGCGCACTTGAACGAACTGCTCGGCACCATGGCCTGCCACGGCGCGATTCGCGCGAATCGGCGCCTGGCCTTGCCGGAAATGAACGGCCTGCTGCGGGACATGGAAAACACCGAGCGCAGCGGTCAATGTAACCATGGCCGACCGACCTGGACCCAACTGGGCCTGGACGATCTGGACAAACTGTTCTTGCGCGGTCGTTGATGAGCCAGTTCCCTCCCGCGATTTTCCTGATGGGGCCGACGGCCGCCGGCAAGACCGACCTGGCCATCGAACTCACCAAGGTCCTGCCCTGCGAGCTGATCAGTGTCGATTCGGCGCTGGTTTATCGCGGCATGGACATCGGCACCGCCAAACCCTCCAAAGAGATCCTGGCCGAATTCCCGCATCGTCTGATCGACATTCTCGACCCGGCCGAGAGTTATTCCGCCGCGGATTTCCGTCGCGATGCGTTGCAAGCCATGGGCGAGATCACCGCGCGGGGCAATATTCCGCTGCTGGTGGGCGGCACAATGCTCTATTACAAGGCTTTGCTCGAAGGTCTGGCCGACATGCCGGCGGCCGATGCGGACGTTCGTGCGCAAATCGAAGAAGAGGCTGCACGCCTTGGCTGGCAAGCCCTGCACGATCAATTGGCGGTGATTGATCCGCAATCCGCGGCGCGAATTCACCCGAACGATCCGCAGCGCCTTAGTCGTGCACTGGAAGTTTATCGCGTCAGCGGCCAGAGCATGACTGAGCTACGCTTGCGACAATCTGCGCAAAGTACTGAAGCAGCCGCTTCGGGACTGCAACAATTGCCCTATACTGTCGCGAACTTGGCCATCGCTCCGGCAAATCGCCAGGTACTGCACGAGCGCATTAAACAAAGATTCACAAATATGTTGGAACAGGGATTCGTCGACGAGGTCGTAGCCCTGCGAGATAGAGGTGACTTGCATTCCGGGTTGCCGTCTATACGTGCAGTAGGTTATCGACAAGTCTGGGATTACCTGGATGGCAAGCTGACGCAAGCCGAGATGCAGGAGCGTGGAATCATTGCCACGCGCCAATTGGCGAAGCGCCAGTTCACCTGGCTGCGCAGTTGGGCTGATTTACACTGGTTGGACAGCCTCGATTGCGACAATCTGCCGCGCGCCTTGAAATACCTCGGGACCATCTCCATATTGAGCTGAGTCCTTGCAATTGCCGTCTATCCTTGGGGGTGTGACGGCCCCAAGCCATCTGTTTACCTATTTTTTATATTGAATCCTTAAAGGAGTGCGGCACATGTCAAAAGGGCATTCGCTACAAGACCCTTACTTGAATACTTTACGTAAAGAGAAAGTGGGGGTTTCCATCTACCTGGTCAACGGGATCAAACTGCAAGGCACGATCGAGTCTTTCGACCAGTTCGTTATCCTGCTGAAAAACACCGTCAGCCAGATGGTTTACAAACACGCTATCTCTACAGTGGTGCCAGTTCGTCCAATTCGTCTGCCTAGCGCAACCGAATCCGAAGCAGGCGACGCTGAGCCAGGTAACGCCTGATAGGAGTCTCCTTTGTTCTTTGAGCGCCACGGTGGTGGTGAGCGGGCAATTCTCGTTCACTTGGATGGTCAGGACCCTGAGGCGCGCGAAGATCCGCAGGAGTTTCAGGAGTTGGCAATTTCGGCTGGTGCCGAGACCGTCGCGTTTTTTAACGTGCCGCGTCATCGGCCAACCGCCAAAACCCTGATCAGCAGCGGCAAGGTCGAAGAGTTACGCGACCTGGTCAAAGCCGAACAGGTCGATCTGGTGATTTTCAATCACATCCTCACGCCCAGTCAGGAACGTAACCTCGAACGTATTTTCGAGTGTCGCGTGATCGATCGCACGGGTCTGATTCTCGATATCTTCGCCCAACGCGCCCGCACCCATGAAGGCAAGCTCCAGGTCGAACTGGCCCAGCTTGAGTACATGAGTACGCGTCTGGTTCGCGGCTGGACTCACCTTGAGCGGCAGAAGGGCGGTATCGGCCTGCGCGGGCCGGGTGAAACCCAACTGGAAACCGACCGGCGCCTGTTGCGGATTCGTCTGCGTCAGATCAAGGGGCGCCTGGAAAAGGTCCGCAGCCAGCGCGAGCAGTCTCGTCGCGGGCGCAAGCGTGCTGACATTCCGACGGTTTCACTGGTTGGTTATACCAACGCCGGCAAATCGACGCTGTTCAACTCGGTCACCGATTCCGACGTCTTTGCCGCCAACCAGCTGTTCGCGACCCTCGACCCGACCTTGCGCCGACTAGAGCTCGAGGACCTCGGGCCGATCGTGCTGGCCGACACCGTGGGCTTCATTCGTCACCTGCCGCACAAACTGGTCGAGGCATTTCGAGCTACGCTCGAAGAGTCGAGCAACTCCGACCTGCTGCTGCACGTGATCGATGCGCACGAGCCTGATCGTATGGCCCAGATCGAACAGGTCATGGTGGTGCTCGGGGAGATCGGGGCACAAGACTTGCCGATCCTTGAGGTATACAACAAACTCGATTTGCTCGAGGGGGTTGAGCCGCAGATCCAGCGCGATGCCGATGGCAAGCCGCAGCGGGTCTGGTTGTCGGCCAAGGACGGTACCGGCCTGGACTTGCTCAAGCAGGCAGTGGCGGAACTGTTGGGCAGCGATTTGTTTGTTGGCRCCTTGCGCTTGCCGCAACGTTTTGCTCGACTGCGTGCGCAGTTTTTCGAACTCGGTGCGGTGCAAAAAGAAGAACACGACGAAGAAGGCATCAGCCTGCTGGCCGTTCGCTTGCCACGGATCGAATTGAATCGACTCGTGAGYCGCGAAGGTCTGCAACCGATGGAATTCATCGAGCAACACACTTTGCAATAAAAGCCTGAGAAAGCGGTTGTGCCGCGGTGACAGGCATTCTGTAGCATTGGTCGGCGCGCCGTGGGTGCGTCTTTGCTTTATCAGATGGAGAGCGCTATGGCTTGGAATGAGCCGGGTGGCAACTCGAATAATCAGGATCCTTGGGGTGGCAAGCGCCGCAATAACGGCGACCGCAAGGGACCACCGGATCTCGACGAGGCCTTCCGAAAGCTGCAGGAAAGCCTGAACGGGTTGTTCGGTGGTGGCAAGAAACGCGGTGACGAGGGCGGTGGTCCGGGCAAGAGTGGCGGCTTTGGTGGCCTGCTCGGCATCGGTCTGACCGTGCTCGCAGCCGTGTGGCTGTACAGCGCTGTCTACGTGGTCGACGAGCAGGAGCAGGCCGTGGTGCTGCGCTTCGGCAAATACTATGAAACCGTCGGCCCGGGCCTGAACATCTATTTCCCGCCGATCGATCGCAAGTACCTGGAAAACGTCACGCGTGAGCGTGCCTATACCAAGCAGGGTCAAATGCTGACTGAAGACGAAAACATCGTCGAAGTGCCGCTGACCGTGCAGTACAAGATCAGCAACCTGCAGGACTTCGTGCTGAACGTCGATCAGCCGGAAACCAGCCTGCAGCATGCGACCGACAGTGCCTTGCGCCACGTGGTGGGTTCTACCGCCATGGACCAGGTGCTGACCGAAGGTCGTGAATTGATGGCCAGCGAAATCAAGGAGCGTCTGCAACGTTTCCTCGATACCTATCGCACCGGTATCACCGTCACTCAGGTCAACGTACAGAGCGCTGCTGCACCGCGTGAAGTCCAGGAAGCCTTCGATGACGTGATCCGCGCCCGTGAAGACGAGCAGCGTTCGCGTAACCAGGCTGAAACCTACGCCAACGGCGTCGTGCCGGAAGCCCGTGGTCAGGCCCAGCGCATCCTCGAGGATGCCAACGGTTACCGCGACGAGACCGTCTCCCGCGCCAAGGGTGAGGCTGACCGCTTCACCAAACTGGTGGCCGAGTACCGCAAGGCGCCTGAAGTTACCCGTCAGCGTCTGTACCTGGACACCATGCAGGAAATCTTCAGCAACACCAGCAAGGTTCTCGTGACCGGCAACAAGAATGGCCAGAGCAATCTGCTGTATCTGCCGCTGGACAAGATGGTCGAGGATGGTCGCCGCACCAGCACTCCGGTGACCGGCGCAGCAGCCAGCARCAATGAAGTGAATGTGCGTGCGGCGGCTGATCTGCAGCAACAGCAGGCACGTACCAGGGAGAGTCGCTGATGAGCAATAAATCGCTGATCGCCCTTATTATCGGCGTCGTCGTGGCGATCGTTGCCTGGAACTGCTTCTACATCGTGGCTCAGACCGAGCGTGCGGTGTTGCTGCAGTTCGGTCGCGTGGTCCAGGCCGATGTTCAGCCGGGCCTGCATGTGAAAGTGCCTTACGTCAACAAGGTGCGCATATTCGACGCGCGCCTGATGACGCTGGATGCACCGACACAGCGCTTCCTGACGCTGGAAAAGAAAGCCGTGATGGTCGATGCCTACGCCAAGTGGCGCGTGAAAGATGCCGAGCGCTTCTACACCGCGACTTCCGGCCTCAAGCAGATTGCCGACGAGCGCCTGTCCCGTCGTCTGGAGTCGGGCCTGCGTGACCAGTTCGGTAAACGCACCCTGCACGAAGTGGTATCCGGTGAACGTGATGCGCTGATGGCAGACATCACCGCTTCGCTGAACAAGATGGCGGAAAAAGAGCTGGGCATTGAAGTTGTCGATGTCCGGGTCAAGGCCATCGACCTGCCGAAGGAAGTGAACCGCAGCGTGTTCGAGCGTATGAGCACCGAGCGTGAGCGTGAAGCTCGCGAGCACCGCGCCAAGGGTAACGAGCTGGCCGAAGGCATCCGTGCCGACGCCGACCGTCAACGCCGCGTGCTGCTGGCTGAAGCCTATCGTGAATCCGAAGAGGTTCGCGGTGATGGTGATGCCCAGGCTGCTGCGATCTACTCCAAGGCATACGGCCAGGATCAGGAGTTCTACGCGTTCTACCGTAGCCTGCGTGCCTACCGTGAAAGCTTCGCGAACAAATCCGACGTCATGGTCCTGGACCCGAGCAGTGACTTCTTCCGTTACCTGGAAAAAGCCAAGCCTTGATACGACGTTGACCTGAATCATCCCCCCGCCTGGCGGCTAAAGCCTCGGGCGGGGTGATCCTTTGGGAAAACGTGTGTATGATGCGGCAGCCGGGAAATTCCCGGCTTTTTTGCGTCTGCACGTTTGATTGCTGTTTTTATGCAGGCGCCCGAGTTGAATGACTCGACAGGTTTTTCGAGGAAAGTGGTTGGCGAAGCCGATTCCAGGCTTTTCGCCACGTTGTTCATGCGCGGGGTTTATGCACATGAGCCGATCATTTTCTGCTTCACTCAAGGCTCGCCCAAAGGCTTGCTGCCCGGATCATAGGGGAATGGCGTAATGGCAACGGTAGACCGCTGGCTGCTGCCAGATGGCATCGAAGAAGTACTGCCACCGGAGGCTGCGCGCATCGAAGTTGCGCGTCGCCAGGTGTTGGATCTGTTCCAGAGCTGGGGTTACGAGTTTGTCGTGACTCCCCATATCGAGTACCTGGAATCCCTGCTGACCGGCGCAGGCCAGGACCTCGATCTGCGCACCTTCAAGGTCATCGACCCGCAGTCGGGCCGGCAGATGGGTTTCCGTGCCGACATCACGCCGCAAGTGGCGCGCATCGATGCGCACACCCTGCGTCGCGAAGGCCCGAGCCGTCTGTGCTATGCCGGTAGCGTGCTGCATGCTCAGCCACGTGCGTTGTCGTCCTCGCGCAGCCCGATTCAACTGGGCGCCGAGTTGTACGGCGATGCCAGCCCGAGCAGCGACGTGGAAGTCATCAGCCTGATGCTGGCCATGCTGCAACTGGCCGATGTGCCGGATGTGCACATGGACCTCGGGCATGTCGGCATCTACCGCGGCCTGGCCCGCGCCGCCGGTTTGTCCGGCGAAGTCGAGCAACAGTTGTTCGATGCATTGCAACGTAAAGCCATCGACGAGGTCATTACCTTGACCGAAGGCCTGCCTGCCGATCTGTCGGGCATGCTGCGAGCGCTGGTCGACCTGTGTGGCGGTCGTGAAGTGTTGAGCGCTGCCCGCGAGCGTCTGGCCAATGCGCCGGCGCCTGTTCTGGCGGCCCTGGACGATTTGCTGGCGATTGCCGAGCGTCTGTCCACGCGTTTCCCGGAGTTACCGCTGTACTTCGACCTGGGCGAATTGCGCGGCTACCACTACCACACCGGTGTGGTGTTCGCCGTGTTCGTGCCGGGTGTTGGCCAGTCCATCGCTCAGGGCGGTCGTTACGACGATATCGGTGCCGACTTCGGTCGCGCCCGTCCGGCGACAGGCTTCTCCACCGATTTGAAAACCCTGGTGACCCTGGGGCGTGCTGAGATCGAGCTACCGTCTGGCGGTATCTGGATGCCTGACAGTACGGATGCAGCACTCTGGCAGCAGGTTTGCCAGTTGCGCAGTGAGGGTCAGCGTGTCGTTCAGGCATTGCCTGGGCAGCCTTTGGCCGCCGCCCGTGAAGCGGACTGCGACCGGCAATTGATTCAGCAGAACGGGCTTTGGCAAGTATCGCCACTGGCTTCTTGAGTTTTCCTGCCGGCCGCCGCCGGCACCAAGTTTGCGCGAATGAGGACAAGTGTTATGGGTAAGAATGTCGTAGTCCTGGGCACCCAATGGGGTGATGAGGGCAAAGGCAAGATCGTTGATCTGCTGACCGAACATGCTGCCGCCGTAGTGCGCTACCAAGGTGGCCACAACGCTGGTCACACTCTGGTGATCGACGGCGAAAAAACCGTCTTGCACCTGATCCCGTCTGGCGTGCTGCGCGAAGGCGTGCAGTGCCTGATCGGTAACGGCGTGGTGGTTGCACCCGACGCCCTGCTGCGGGAAATCAACAAGCTGGAAGAGAAAGGCGTACCGGTGCGCGAGCGCCTGCGTATCAGCCCGTCCTGCCCGCTGATCCTGTCCTACCACGTAGCACTGGACCAGGCCCGTGAAAAGGCCCGTGGCGAGCTGAAGATCGGCACCACCGGTCGCGGCATCGGCCCGGCTTACGAAGACAAGGTTGCCCGTCGCGGTCTGCGCATCGGTGATCTGTTCCATCGTGAGCGTTTCGCCGCCAAGCTGGGCGAGTTGCTGGATTACCACAACTTCGTACTGGTCAATTACTACAAAGAGCCAGCGATCGACTTCCAGAAGACTCTCGACGAGTGCATGGAATACGCCGAGCTGCTCAAGCCGATGATGCTCGACGTCACCGCAGAGCTGCACAACCTGCGTCGTGCCGGCAAGGACATCATGTTCGAAGGCGCCCAGGGCTCCCTGCTGGACATCGACCACGGCACCTACCCGTACGTCACCAGCTCCAACACCACTGCTGGCGGCATCGCCACCGGTTCGGGTGTTGGTCCGATGTTCCTGGACTACATCCTCGGCATCACCAAGGCTTACAC
>NZ_JBFTMK010000109.1:0-10589 GCF_056396965.1 Pseudomonas sp. 05N434 | reverse complement strand
CGCTTAAAGCGTCGAGAGGAAGGTGCTGTTGTTGACCTGCCATTCGGTGATGTCGACGCGGATACGCTTCTTGTCGAGCTTGCCGACGCTGGTCTTGGGAATTTCAGTAACAACGGCGATCTGACTCGGGATAGCCCACTTGCTCAGGTGCCCCTGTTCAACGTACGGCTTGAGGTGCTCCTTGAGTTCCCTGGCCCCGATCTGATGCCCTTCGCGAACCACCAACAGCGCAAATGGGCGCTCGCCCCACTGCGGATCGGCGATGCCCACTACTGCTACCTCACGTACCGCAGGGTGGCGACTGATCAGGTCTTCCAGGTCCAGGGAAGAGATCCACTCGCCACCGGTCTTGATCACATCCTTGATCCGGTCACGGATGTCGATCACGCCCATGCTGTCCAGGGTTGCCACGTCGCCGGTGTGCAGCCAGCCCCCGGCCCAGAGCTCGGCGCCTTTTTGCGGCTCGTTGAAGTAACCCTCGGTGAGCCACGGCGCACGCAGCACCAGTTCGCCCTGGGTTTCACCATCGGCAGGCAGGAAGTTGCCCTCGGTGTCGACGATTGCCGCCTCGACCAACGGCCCCGGCACACCAGCCTTGATCCGGTAGGTGGTGCGTTCGTCTTCGGTGCCGGCCATCAGCTCATCGTTGAGGTGGGCGCATGATACCAATGGCCCGGTCTCCGACATGCCATAGGCGGCGGTCAATTGGATGCCCTTGGCCTTGGCGGCGTTGTACAGCGCATGGTTGAGCGCACTGCCGCCGATGACGATTTTCCAGCCACCGAAATCGACGTTTTGCGCCGCCTTGGCATTGAGGACCATTTGCAGAATGGTCGGCACGCAGTGGGAAAAGCTCACCTTCTCCTTGCGCCACAGCTCCACCAGATACTCGGGGTCGTAACGGCCCGGATAAACCTGCTTGAGCCCGAGCATGGTCGCCACATACGGCAAGCCCCAGGCATGCACATGGAACATCGGGGTGATCGGCATGTACACGTCGTTGGTGCCCAACAGCCGCACGCTGTCGATGGCGCCCATGATGGTCGCCACGCCCATGGTATGCAGCACCAGTTGCCGATGGGTGAAATACACGCCTTTGGGGTTACCGGTGGTGCCGGTGGTGTAGAACGTGGTGGCCACCGAGTTTTCGTCGAAGTCCTGGAAGTCGTACTGCGGGCTCGCCGCGGCCAGCAGTTGCTCGTACTCGCCGACAAGGTTCGGCAACTCGGCAGTTTTTTCCGGCAAGTCGGTCAGCAGCAGGGTTTTCTCCACCGTGGTCAGGTGCCCGGCAATCGCCTTGTACAAACCGACGAACTCGCTGTTGACCAGCACAAAGCGGTCCTCGGCGTGGTTCATGGTGTAAAGAATCTGTTCTGGCGACAGCCGCACGTTAATGGTGTGGATCACCGCGCCGATCATCGGGATGGCGAACATGCACTCCAGGTAGCGATGGCTGTCCCAGTCCATTACCGCCACCGTATCCCCGGCCTTCACGCCGGCCTCTGTCAGCACATTGGCCAGCCGCGCAACCCGCTCGATCAGGGTCGGATAGCTGTAGCGCAACTGATCGCGGTAGATGATTTCGCGAGTTTTTTCGTAACGGGCGCCGGACATCAGCAGCCGTTTAATCAACAGCGGATACTGGTAAGCGCCCTCGGCTGGAGGAATAACGCGAGTCTGCAACATAAGAGTCCCTTTTTGACTGCACAGTCTTGGCTGCTAAAGCTAAGCACTCTAGAGGCCTTGAACGCCAGCCAAATCAGCCAAAGGTATGATTTGCAGAGCCGTACAAATGCTAGCTTTACGCCAGCACTTGCGAGAATTCGTCAGCCGTTACGCCATTTTTCCTACGGCAGCCTCGGCCGGTGTCCGGGGGAAAACCATTGCAGCCACGAAGGTCAACGCCGCAATACTCGCCAATATCAGGTAAAGACCTACAAAACCTTGGCGCGGTTCGACGAACGAAATCAGCGGAATCGCGGTAGCACTGGCACCGAACGATAAACAGTAACGCAGCGCGAAGACTCGGGATTGCCATTGCGGCGCGACAAAGTTGGCGACCATCGCATCATTCACCGTGACCTGGCCAAACACCACGAACATGAACGCCGCACCCAGCACGATCACGGCCCAGCCGTCGACATAGGCCAACCCGAACAACAGTGGCGCCTGGCACAGCGTCAACACTATGAACGGCCATTTCAGACTGAAACGATGCAAGACCCGGCCGATGCTCAACTGCGCCACGGCGCCGAAGGCATACGCCAGGCTGACCACGACGCCAAGGATTTGCGGTGAAGTAAACAAATCGTGCAGGCGTTCCTGAAACAATTTCGGATAGGTCATGGTCGTTGCGTTGAACACCACACCGCCGGTCGCGGTGGCCAAGGCCAGTACGCCGAACACCATGACCATGGAAATCCGCTGACCGGCCGCATCTTTGAGCGGTGTGTGCGCACGCTTGGGGATCGGTTCTTCGCGCACCTGAAACGCGAAACCGATGCCCAGCCCAATCGCCACCATGCCAGGCAAAACGAATGCCGAACGCCAGCCGAGTTGCGCCACCAGCAACCCGGTGATCAGCGCCGAAAACGCCACGCCAAGGTTGCCCCACATGCCGTTGATACCGATTTCGCGGCCCCGGTTGTACGCGTAAGCCACCAGCATCGCGGTGCCCACCGGGTGATAGATCGCGGCGAAAATACCGATCAGCGTCAGGCCGAGTACCAGCATCGGTGTGCTGCTGCTCACGCCGGTAAAGATCGCTGAAGCGCCAATGCCGAAAAAAAACACCAGCATCATTTTCCGTCGGCTCCAGCGATCCCCCAGCCAGCCGGCCGGCAGCGAACAGGCGCCAAAGGCAATAAAGCCGCCGAGAGACAGGCCGATCATCGCGGCGTAGTCCAGTGCGAAGGCCTGGGTCATGCCGAGAACGGCGGCGGGAAAAATCAGCATGAACATGTGATCGATCACATGAGCTGCGTTGATATAGCGAAGGACATTTCTGGACTGGTTCATCGCGGCACGCTTACGTTGTAGTGAGCGGCTTATGCTAAGTTGGCGAAAAAGAGTAATCCTGACAACAAAGTCATTGGATCTGACATGTTAATCAGCCATTTCCTGCACGGGCCGGTCAGCGCCTATCCGCGAGATTACGTGGACGGTGCTCACCAGGAACTGCATCAACACCGCGAAGCTCAGTTGCTGTACGCCGTTTGCGGCACCATGCGAGTGGTCACTGCGCAAGGTGCCTGGGTCATTCCACCAACCCGAGCCGTATGGATTCCACCATTGGTGGCGCATGAAATTTTCATGTCGGGCGAGGTGCGCATGCGTTCGCTGTTCATTGCCCCCGAACTGTCGCCGCCAACGCTGCAACAGTGCTGTGTGCTGGCCGTCACACCGCTGCTGCGCGAGCTGATCCTGCGCGCGGTGCAAGGTCCGCGACACGCGGAAAACTCATTGATTCAGAAGCTGATGCTAGAAGAGATCGCCAGCCTGGAAAACCTTCCGCTACACATTCCAATGCCCGAGGACCGACGCCTGCAGGGCATCTGCATGGCGCTGCTGCGCGCACCGARTCACTCCAACACCCTGGAAGACTGGGCACAACAGGTCGGCGCCAGCTCTCGAACCTTGGCGCGGCTGTTCCAGCAGCAACTGAAGATGAATTTCAATGCCTGGCGCCAGCAACTGCGCCTGATGGAAGCCCTGCCGCGCCTGCTCGCCGGGGAAAGCGTGCAGAGCGTGGCGCGCGACCTGGGCTACGGCAGTGCTCGGGCGTTCAGCGCAATGTTTCGCCGTTTGCTCGGGGAAAACCCTCGGGAATACCTGAACGCGCTGAACAAATTGAGCGAGCTCAATCCCCCGTAGACACTCAGCGCGATCAATGCATCTCGGTGAACGCGAGTTTCACGCCGATGGCGATCAGCACCGCGCCCATGGTCCGGTCGAACCAGTGGCCCATGCGGGCGAAACCGGCGCGCACGCGTTGTTGACTGAACAACATCGCCACCAGGCAAAACCAGAGCGCCGTTGCCGCTGCCAGATAGATCCCGTAACCGGCCTGTACCGCCAGCGGCGTGTGCGGGTTGATCACCACGGTGAACAGCGACAGGAAAAACAGCGTGGCTTTCGGGTTCAGGCCATTGGTCACGAACCCCGCAGTGAAGGCGCCCCGCGCGGTGCGCTCACCCGCTTCCTGGTGCAGATCGTCAGCCGCAGGTTTGGCCGGTTGCGCGCGCAGGGCCTTGTAGCCGATGTACAGCAGGTACGCGGCAGCGGCCCATTTCAAGGCGTTGAACAGCACGATCGACTGAGACACGATCAACCCGATCCCCAGCAGCGAATAACCGACGTGCAGGAAAATCGCCGAACCAACGCCCAGCGCAGTCCAGGTCCCGGCGCGGCGACCGTGAGTCACGCTCTCCCGCACCACCACGGCGAAATCCGGGCCGGGGCTTGCAACAGCCAGCAGGTGAATCAGCGCAACGGTCAAGAATTCTGTCCAGTACATGGGGGCTCCTTTTGGCCAAGCGTAACTGCTTGTTTCATCTGGTAGGCTCGGCAGATTACGCCCTCAGTTCAATGCACAAAAGGTACAGTTGATGACGAACTCTCGCCGCGCCGTTTTCCTTGACCATCCGTCCCTGGACCTCGGCGATCTCGACCTCAACCCACTACGCGAGTGCTTCAGCGACTTGCAGCTGTTCGCCCAGACCACGCCTGCGCAGGTGATCGAACGCCTCAAAGGCGCCACTGTCGCCATCACCAATAAAATCTTGATTGATGCGGCGGCCATGGCGGCCAGCCCCGAGTTGAAGTTGATCCTGATCACCGCCACCGGCACCAACAATGTCGACCTTGCTGCAGCCCGCGCCCACGGAATCACTGTTTGCAATTGCCAGGGTTACGGCACGCCGTCGGTGGCTCAGCACACGATCATGTTGTTACTGAACCTGGCGACGCGCCTGGGCGACTATCAAAAAGCCGTCGCCGAAGGTCGCTGGCAACAGGCGAAACAGTTCTGCCTGCTGGATTACCCGATCGTCGAACTCGAAGGCAAAACCCTCGGCTTGCTCGGCCACGGTGAACTGGGCGGTGCCGTCGCGCGGCTGGCCGAAGCGTTCGGCATGCGCGTCTTGCTGGGGCAGATTCCGGGTCGCCCTGCCCGCCCGGATCGCTTGCCGCTGGACGAACTGCTGCCGCAAATCGACGCCCTGACCCTGCATTGCCCGCTCAACGAACACACCCGACACTTCATCGGTGCCCGTGAACTGGCCTCGATGAAGCCCGGTGCTTTCGTGGTCAACACCGCGCGAGGCGGCTTGATCGACGAACACGCATTGGCCGACGCCCTGCGCAACGGCCACTTGGGCGGCGCGGCCACCGACGTGTTGAGTGTCGAACCACCGACTGCGGGCAATCCGCTGCTGGCCCAGGACATTCCACGGCTGATCGTCACCCCGCACAACGCCTGGGGTAGCCGCGAGGCGCGGCAGCGAATCGTTGGCCAGTTGACGGAAAACGCTCAGGCTTACTTCAGCGGTAAAGCGCTGCGGGTCGTCAGTTGATAAACTGCGGCACTTTTTTCAAGGAGCAGAGTATGGATCCGCGCAGTGAAGTACTGCTTCGTCAGGCCGAGTTGTTCCAGGGTTCGGTGCTGCTGGCCGGTTTGCCCGCCGATGACTTGCTGGGTCGCTTGCCCGATGCCCACGGCTGGTGCTGGCACGCCGGCGATCAAGCAGCACTGGACGCCCGTTTCGCCGGGCGCAGCCATTTTGGCGTGAATGCGCCCGAGCGCGAATTCGACAGCGCCGTGGTGTTTCTGCCCAAGTCCAAGGACCTGACCGACTATATCCTCAACGCCCTCGCCTCTCGTCTGGCCGGTCGTGAGTTGTATCTGGTCGGCGAAAAACGCAGCGGCATCGAAGGCGCGGCCAAGCAGTTGAACCCCTTCGGCAAACCACGCAAGCTCGACAGCGCACGGCATTGCCAGCTCTGGCAGGTCACCGTGGCCAATGCGCCAGAAGCCAAATCGCTGGAAAGCCTGGCCCAGACCTATGAACTGCCATTGGCCGAAGGGCCGTTGAAAGTCATCAGCCTGCCGGGCGTGTTCAGCCACGGTCGACTGGATCGCGGCAGCGCCCTGCTGCTGGAACATCTGGACAAACTGCCCAGCGGCCACCTGCTGGACTTCGGTTGCGGTGCAGGCGTGCTGGGGGCCGCGGTCAAGCGGCGTTATCCGCACAACCAGGTCACCTTGCTCGATGTCGACGCATTTGCCGCCGCCAGCAGTCGCCTGACCCTGGCCGCCAACGGTCTGGAAGCGGAAGTGCTGACCGGTGACGGCATCGACGCAGCGCCCATGGGCTTGAGCGCGATTCTGAGTAATCCACCGTTCCATGTCGGCGTACACACCGACTACTTCGCCACAGAGAACTTGCTGCGAAAAGCAGCTAAACATCTGAAAAATGGCGGCGAACTGCGGTTGGTTGCCAACAGTTTCCTGAAGTATCAGCCGCTGATCGAAGAGCACTTGGGCGCGTGTGCGATCAAGGCTGAAGGACAGGGTTTTAGAATCTACCGGGCCAAGCGTGGCTGAAAACGCTTTTGCAAAAGAGGGCTTGCCCAATCGGATTTGCCTAGGCAGAATCCGCTCCGTCCTAGGGGAGTAGTCTCCCACGAGCGCCATGCTCGTCCGGCATACGTCAACATACTTGGTCCTCAGACCATGGCGTATGCGACCCACGCGTCCGCATCAGACGGATCGCAGGGTTTGACAAGACCTATGACACGAACACCTTACCCGGGGCGGGAAGGCTGTACGTGTCATAGCCGTGTCGACCCGCCCCTTAGGAAAACCCTGATGATGCTGGACTCTCTACTCGTTCCCACCGCAATCGTTGCCTTGGCCGAAATCGGCGACAAGACGCAACTGCTCGCGCTCATTCTCGCTGCCCGCTTTCGCAAACCCTGGCCGATCATTGCCGGCATCGTCGCCGCGACCCTGGCCAACCACGCGGCGGCCGGTGCGGTAGGCGCCTGGTTCGGCAGTTTCTTCTCGAATGCGACGCTTCACTGGATCCTCGCCGCCAGCTTCGCCGCCACGGCGCTGTGGACACTGGTGCCGGACAAGATGGACGAAGACGAAGCCAGCACCGCCCGCAAGTTCGGACCGTTCCTGACCACGCTGATTGCGTTCTTCCTCGCGGAGATGGGCGACAAGACTCAGGTTGCGACCGTGATGCTCGCCGCGCAATACCCGGATCTGTGGCTGGTGATCCTCGGCACCACCGCCGGGATGTTGATTGCCAACGTGCCGGTGGTACTGGCGGGTAATTTTGCAGCGGAAAAACTGCCTCTGACTTTGATCCGTCGCCTGGCGGCGTCGGCGTTCTTCATCCTGGCGATTGTCGCGGTGTACAAGGCGATGCAGAGCAGTGGCTGGGTTTGACCCTGGATCTGGTGAGTAACAGATTGTGGCGAGGGGGCGTTCCGACAAGCCCCCTCGCCACAAGCCTCAGCACTTGATGATCAGGATTTCCTGGCTTTCTCGTACAACGGCATGACTTTCGGAATCGCCGCCTGCAACGACGCAATCCGACTGGCCGACGCCGGGTGAGTGCTCAAGAACTCTGGCGGCGCGCCTTCCGAGGCTTTGCTCATTTTGTTCCACAGGGTGATCGCAGAGTTCGGGTTGTAACCAGCGCGGGCGGCCAGTTCGAGGCCGATCAAGTCGGCTTCGTTTTCGTTCTCGCGACTGTTGGGCAAGGTCATGCCGTATTTGGCCACGGTGTCCGCCAGGGCCAGGCTGTCCTGCCCCAGACCGAGCAACGCACCGGCGCCCTGCTTGGCCATTTCGAGACCATAAGCCCTGGACATCGCTTCACGACTGTGCTCGCGCAAGGCGTGAGCGATTTCATGGCCAATGATGGCGGCGATTTCGTCGTCAGTGAGTTGCAGGGTGTCGATCAGCCCGCTGTAGAAAATGATCTTGCCACCAGGCCCGCAGGAGGCATTCAGCTCATCGCTCTTGATCAGGTTCACTTCCCATTGCCACTGGGCCGAATCCGGACGAAACACCGGTGCCTGGGCAATCAGGCGATTGGAGATGGCCTGGACGCGCTTCGCATTGTTACTGGATTTATCCAGCACGCCTTTGGTGCTCGCCTCCCCGATGGTCTGTTGATAAGACTGGGCGTACATCTGGTTGACCTCGGAGGTCGACAACATACTGAACATGTATTGCGTGCGCTCAACGCCCACGGCGCCACCGCTGGTGGTGTTGACCGACTGACAACCGGCAAGCAGCAGACTTGCACTCAGTGCACACAAAACCAATGTCTTACTCATCAAGAAGCTCCCTGGAAACATGCCGCGTATCCTAGGTGGGGATTTGTATCGGCGCCAGATACAACGGACGTGTAGCACGTACATTTCAGACAAAGCCCCGATTACCGTAGGAAAAAATTCACACAACAGCGTCCACCGCGGCTGATCACGGCCAGCAATGATTCATTTACGACATCCAGCACTCTAAAACAGCCAATTCGTTACACCTGGCTCATGCCCCACCGCCCCAGTGCCGATACAGCTCTGCAGACGTCCTCTTGCGTGCGGAGCACCCATGAAATTCAAGTCGATCCAGTTTTCCGTTGCCGCCCTGGCCGGCGCCATTGTGCTCAGCGTTGTCGCAGCCCTGGTGCTGTACGCGCTGTTTTCCGGCGCCCGGACCCAAGACATGGTCCAGCAACGGACTCAGGCGCAGTTTGAGCAAGTCATCGAACAGCGCCTGACGTCGCTGGCACAAACCCAGGTCAGCCAGATCCAGCGCGAACTCGAAGCACCGCTGCTGATTGCCGGCGGTCTGGTGCGGGTCAACGCATTGATCGGCACACCGGGCGCCGACGGCCAGCCGCAACTGAGCCTTAGCCGCGAGCAACTGATCAGCCTGATCAAGGAAAACGTCGCCCGGAACCCGAAAATTCTCGGCACCTACATTGGGTGGGAAAAAAACGCCCTCGACCACAACGATGCGGCCTACGTCGACACCAAAGTAGTCGGCATCGACGCCAGTAACGGGCGCTTCCTGCCGTGGTGGTTCCGTAACGAAGACGGCAGCCTGGGCCTGGACAAACTGGTCGACGTCGACGACCAGAAAACCTTGTCCACCGGTGTGCGCGCCAGCGAGTACTACCTGTGCTCCAAGGAAACCAAAAAATCCTGCGTGATCGATCCGGCGCCCTACAAGGTTGGCGACAAGATCGTCATGCTCGCCTCCTTCATTGAACCGATCATGCTCAACGGCGCGTTCCAGGGCATCGTCGGCGCCGACCTGTCGGTGAACTTCATCCAGGAAATGCTCCTGGGGGCGAATCAGAAACTGTACAGCGGCGCCGGAGAAATGGCCCTGATCGGCGGTAACGGCCGGATCGTCGCCTACACCAAAGACCCGAGCAAATTCGGCGAAAAGGTCAGCGACATCCTCGACAGCAAGCAGATTGCCAACATGGCCAATCTCAAGCGTGGCGAAGTGACTTACACCGTCGACAAGGCCCAGGGCCGGATCGAGTTGTACCTGCCCTTCGGCATCGGCCAGACCGACGCCCGCTGGACCTTGATGCTGCAACTGCCGCTGAACGCGGTGATGGCCGACCTGCAAAAACTTCAGAGTGACCTGGACGCACAGCGCAAGTCCGACACCTTTGGCATGGCCATGGTCGGCCTGCTGATCGCCGGCATTGGTTTGTTGGTGATCTGGCTGGTGGGCCACGGCATTGCCCGGCCGCTGAAGCAGATGGTGACCATGCTCGATGACATCGCCCAGGGCGAAGGCGACCTGACCCGCCGCCTGACCAGCGACCGCAGCGACGAACTGGGCTCGATCGCGAAGGGCTTCAACACCTTCCTGGCCAAGTTGCAGGCGATGATTACTCAAGTGGTGACTTCGGTGCAGAGCGTCAGCGACTCGTCGGAACACACCGCCGACATTGCCATTCGCACCAACATCGGTGTGCACAAACAAATGGCCGAGATCGATCAGGTCGCCACCGCCGTACACGAAATGACCGCCACCGCCCAGGACGTGGCGCGCAACGCCACCCAGGCCGCGCAAGCTGCCAGTCATGCAGATCAGGCGGCGGCACAAGGCATGCAAATCGTCCGGGATACGTCGAATTCGATTGGTGTTTTGGCCATCGAAATCGGCAAAGCCGTCGGCGTGGTGCAGACCCTGGCCAAGGACAGYGAAAACATCAACGCGATCCTGACGGCCATTCGCGGCATCGCCGAGCAGACCAACCTGCTCGCCTTGAACGCGGCCATCGAAGCCGCGCGGGCCGGTGAACAGGGTCGGGGTTTTGCGGTGGTGGCCGATGAAGTACGCAACCTGGCGCAGAAAACCCAGAAGGCCACGGAAGAAATCCAGACCATGATCCAGCAACTGCAACAAGGCACCCGCGATGTGGTGCGGGTCATGGAAGACAGTCAGAACCGCACCGACGAAAGCGTGCAGCACGCGGCGAAAGCGGCCCAAGCGCTGGAAACCATTACGCAAGCGGTGTCGGTGATCAACGACATGAACACCC